>JBMFPD010000121.1:0-9301 GCA_049969295.1 Anaerolineae bacterium
ACCGCCTGCCCCACGGGCCAGAACGCCACGGCCACCCAGCCACCTTTGACCGCCCCAGAAAGGGCCAGCACAAGGGCACCCCCGGCCAGGAGCACCACGGGCCAGTCCCTCGCGTCCATTCCGGCACGGCTCAGGAGCGCCCACCCCAAGGCTAAGGCCACCAGGTACCCCAACACCACCCAGCCAGCCGCCCAGGGAAAACTGAGCCCTCCCAGCAGCATCAGGAGGGGAACCTGTCCGAACCGTTCGCTGTGGAGGAACAGGAGCAGAGGGACGGCCATCCACGGCATGGTGCCCACCAGGGAGGGATCGCCCACGGCGCGGGCGTCGGGCCCCTGCCACCGCCGGACCCACTCTACCAGGAGCCACAGGGCCAACCCACCGAAGACAAGGGTGATGCCATATCCCAGGGCATCGCGCCGCCAGGGCAGGTCCACCGTGAGGAGGAGAGAGCGCGTGGCCGTATCCAGGAGAAGGCCCACGCCAAGGGCCCAAGGCCACACCGCCATGCCCCGGGCGCCCCGGCCCGTGGCCTGCTCGTGCTGAGGGGCCACCACGGTCAACACGGCCAGGCAGACCACAGATACACCGGAGAGCACCAGGTCCGCGGTAGGGTATCCGCTCCATTGCTCCAGGATGCGCAGGACCACCAGGCCTCCCACAGGGAACACCCACGCCCCGAAGGTACCGAAGGCCCGCCACAGGAGCGGTGTCACCCACATGAGGGCCACGATCGCCAGGGCGAAGCCCGCGACGAAGGCTGGTGGGGCGAGATCCCCCAGCGTGTAGGCCAGGGTGGGGATGAAGACGCGCAGTTCCTGGAGGCCGAACCATGTGGACAGGCCGATGAGGCCGGCCTCCAGGAGCCAGATGAGGGAATCCAGGTAGGTGGGCCGGGGCGCGCCCGTAAGGGGCGCGGGGCGAGGCTGCCTGCGGGACGCCCTTCGCATCTCCCTCTCCTCCTCAGGCTGGCGAGCCCCTCAAAACGCGGCTTCTCAGCCCCAAGGCCGACTCACTCTGACACAGCCTTCTGGCACGGCAGACCGTAGGGCACGCCAGGAGGCGTGCCCTCTGCATCGGGAAGAGCGGTTATAGCCTTCTCTTGTAAATCTGTGGTCTGGCCTCAGGCTGGCTCCTGCGCCCCCTGAGCGCGGAGCACCGAAAGCAGGTACCGCCGCACCTGGTCCAGGGCCCGGGTGCCCACCCAGCGCTGGGTCAACTCCCCCGTGCCGCCGAAGTGGTGGGTTTGCCACGTCACGCCTTCCGGGGCAGCCAGGGCCACCTGGGTGACCCCCTGGCGCGCCGTGTAGGGGTCACCGCCCGGCTCCATGGAACCCACCAGGGCCAGGGCGAGATCCGCGCCGCTCCGGGCGAGGAGGTCCTGCGCCGCCCGCACCGCTGCAGAAGGCGATGACCAGGGCGTTTCTCCTCCTTCGCCGAACCGGGCCGCCACGGTTCCAGCGTCCGCCAGGACTTCCGCCAGGGTGAGCACCTCCCCACCGTGGGGCACGCTGCACAGGCGCGCCGCCAGCGCACCGCCCGTGTTGGTCTCCAGAAGGGCCAGCCGACGCCCGGCCTGGACGAGGAGCCGCACCACCACCTCCTCCACCGTCTCCGAGCCTGTGCCGTAGATGGCATCGCCCAGGCGCTCGCGCACTCGGGCCGCCATCTCGGCCAGCAGCCGATCGGCCTCCTCCTCGGAGTCCGCCTTGGCCGTGATGCGCACGTCGGTCTGGCCGGCGTGGGCTGCGGTGCCCACGGTGGGGTTGGCTCCCTGCATCAGGTCCTCAATCTGCTCGCCGACCTGGCTCTCTCCCAGCCCGCAGGTCCGCAGGGTCAGGCTCTTGATGACCTGGACCCGGCCCCCCATCTTCTCCCGCAGGTAGGGGAGCACCCGTTCCTCCATGAGGTACTTCATCTCCCGCGGCACCCCGGGCAGGCAGATGATGGTCCCCTGGGGGAGTTCCACGGCGAAGGCCGGCGCGGTCCCCACAGGGTTCTCAATGATATAGGCCCCTTCGGGCACGTAGGCCTGGCGGCGGTTGTTCTCCGTCATGGGGCGGCCCCAGCGCTGGAAGAGGGACTCTATATGGGCGAGGAGGCTCGGCACGAGCACCAGTGGGCGGCCGGCCACGTCGGCCACGGCCTCTCGGGTGACGTCGTCAGCTGTGGGGCCGAGTCCGCCGGTGGTGATGACCACGTCGCAGCGCCCCAGGGCCAGGCGCAGGGCCTCGGCGATGCGGGTGCGGTTATCGCCCACGGTGGTCTTGTAGTGGAGGTCCACTCCGATGCGGGCCAGTTGCTGGGCAATGTAGACGGAGTTGGTATCCACCTGCTCGCCCAGGAGGAGTTCCGTGCCGATGGTGATGACTTCCGCCCTCATGGTTCCTCAACTCCAGGAAGAGGCGATCTGGGCGATGTACTGCACCACCTGGTGCACTTCGTCCAGCGTGTTGAAGGGCCCCACGCTCAGGCGCACGGTGCCCAGGGGGAAGGTGCCCAGGGTGCGGTGGGCATCGGGGGCACAGTGCAGCCCCGGGCGCACCGCCACGTCAAACGAGGCGTCCAGGATGGCGGCGATCTCCGAAGGCTCCAGGCCTGGCAGGGTGAACGAGACCGCCCCCGCGCACCGCGCCGGGTCCTCCGGCCCATAGAGGCGGAGGCCGGGCACCTCCCGGAGGCCTTCCCGCAGGGCCTGCACCAGGGCTACCTCGTGCGCACGGATCTCCTCCACCCCTCGGCGCTCCAGGTATTCCAGAGCCGCGCCCAGGCCGACGATGCCCACAGTGTTGGGCGTGCCGCTCTCCAGCCGGTGGGGCAGGTCTGGAGGCTGTGCGTCCAATTCCGAGGAGGTTCCTGTTCCGCCTTCCCGGGTCGGGCGCAGGTCCACCCCGGGACCCACGTAGAGGGCCCCCGTCCCCGTGGGCCCCAGGAGCCCCTTGTGCCCGGAGAAGGCCAGGAGATCCGCCCCCAGGTCCGCCACCCGGAACGGAAGAGCCCCCACCGTCTGTGCCCCGTCCACCAGGAAGAAGGCCCCAGAGGCATGGGCCAGGCGGGCCGCTTCCGCCACGGGCTGGAGGGTTCCAGCCACGTTGGAGGCATGGGTGAGGACCACCAGCCGGGTGTTGGGGCGGAAGGCCCGGGCAAGGGCGTCCAGGTCCACCGTCCCGTCGCCGAAGCAGGGGACCTTGGTCACCTGCACCCCTTGTTGCGCAAGGGCGCGCAGGGGTCGGGTGACAGAGTTGTGCTCCACGCTGGAGGTGATGGCGTGGTCCCCTGGCCGCAGGAGGCCCTTGAGGGCCAGGTTGAGGGCATCGGTGGCGTTGAGGGTGAAGACGATCCGCTCCGGCGGTGCAACGCCCAGAAGACGCGCCAGAGCCCGCCGCGTGGAGTCCACCCGCTCTGCCGCGGCCCGGGCCAGGCGGTGGCCGCTGCGCCCCGGGTTGCCTGCCTCGTCCAACAGGAAGCGGGACATCGCCTCTGCCACCCCCGGGGCCTTGGGCCAGGAGGTGGCAGCGTTGTCCAGGTAGATCATCTTATCCCCCGACGTAGCGTGCGTACAGGGTCCGGGCCTTGGCCGGGTCAGTCGTCCCCTTGATGATGGCCCGGCCGTCCGGGAAGACGGTCATGTCGCACTCGTTGTTGGCAAAGCGCAGGAGGAACTCGTTCCGCGTCACCTGGCCCACGGCGCGCAGGCGTTCGGCGAGCGCAGCCAGGTCCAGGGAAACCGGCGGGCGCGGGGCCACCTGCACGCCGCTCCGCCCGCACAGGCTGACGGCCACTGTGCCCGTCTCGGCTCGGAGGAAGGGATACTCCCCTCGGCCGCAGGTGGGGCAGTCGGGGGCGGGCCCGCCCAGTTCCACCACCTCAAAGGACAGGTCCCAGACCTCCACGGACAGGAGCCCCCGGTTGGGGCGGCCGGAGCCGGTGAGGAGCTTCAGGGCCTCGCAGACTTCCACCCCTCCGATGATGCGCACGATGGGGCTGATGATGCCGGCTACGTCGCAGGTGGGCAGGCTGCCCGGCGGCGGGGGTTCCCGGAAGACGCACCGCAGGCAGGCCGACTGCCGGGGGAGGATGGTCATGGACATCCCCGAGGCCGCCACCACGCCGCCGTAGACCCAGGGGATGCCTGCAGCCACACAGGCATCGTTGATCAGGTAGCGGGTCTCAAAGTTGTCGGTCCCATCCAGGACGATGTCGGCGCCCTGGATGAGGTCCTGGATGTTCCCGGCATGGACGTCGGTGACAACGGGCTCCACCACTACTGTGGAGTTGATCTTCCGCAGGTGGCGGGCGGCGGCGATCGCCTTGGGAAGCTGCTGGAGCACATCCTCCTCGTCGAAGAGCATCTGGCGCTGGAGGTTGTTGAGTTCCACGAAATCCCGGTCCACGACGACCAGTTTCCCCACCCCGGCCCGCACCAGCCCGTCGGCGATGGTGGAGCCGAGCGCTCCACACCCGATGAGGACGGCTGTGGATGCCTGCAGCTTGCGCTGCCCTTCTGGGCCGATAGGGGGGAACTGGACCTGCCGTACGTACCGCTCGTCCACCTGGGGCATAGGCTTCCTCCCCTTCGGAAGGGGCTTACCCCCGGATGAATTCCGCTGTCTCCTGACGCACCTGGCGCAGGGCCTCCACCTCGCTCCAATCCCCCTCCAGTTCAACGTCGTTCAGCACCTCATCCAGGAAGGCGAGGAAATCGGTGTTCATCTCGTCCCGATGCTCTTGCATGATCTGCCTGCGCTCCTCCGCATCTTCAGCATCCAGGAGCAGGTTGAGCAAACGCACCGGCCAGGGGGCCTTGTCCCTGAGGACATCCGAGACCAGTTTCCAGAGGACCGTGAGCCGATTGGCGATGTCCCGGTAACCCTTCTCCAGCGCGAGTTCCGCGTTAAACTCAATCACTTTGAGCAAGAGGGGGGTGACCTCGGCGGCGTGCTCCTGCACAGCAGCGGCCATGTCCTTCGCTCCCGCCAGGGTCTCCAGAAGGGCGAGGGCCTTGTTGAGCTGTTCCTCCAACTCCCGGTCTAACCGCTTCGTCAGGCGCTGGACGTTGCGTCGCAGGTCCCGGAGGCGCTTTGCTTCCTTCTCGTTGCCCGCCCCCTGGGCCTCTTCCGCCCGCTTCGCGAACAACTGGTAGAGATCAGCGTCCACCAACGGGCGGTTGTCCCAGAGGAGCAGCTCCAACTCCTCCTCGTCTTTGGCTGCCAGGATCGCCTCCAGGAATTGGGCTTGCGCCTCTGCTTTCTGCGCTGCCCGCTGCTCCAGCGCCTCCGAGAGGACCTTCTGTCCCCAGGTGCTGTGTTCAATGATGGCCTCCCGAACCCTTGCGGCGCGCGCCGCCTGGGCCATCTCTCCAGCCTGTGCGCTCTGCTGGAGGACATCTGTGGCCATGGCGAACAGGTCCTCATCCACTTCGGCGTTGCGCTCGCGCAGCAGGGCCTCCAGTTTCTTATCGTCGTCCGCCACAGAGAGGAGCTCGCCGAGGAAGGCCCCCTTGGCCTGCAGCGCCCTCAGCATCTCCGGCGTCACGCCGTCCGCTCCGAGGACCGTTTCCACGAGGCTCTTGCGGGTGAAGAACATGCGCGGCTGGAGGAGGTAGGCCTTGCGCTGTTCAGGCGGGAGCGCATTCAGGACCCTGTTGGTCAGGTCGCCGATGAGGGCCTGCTGCCGGGCGTTGTCCATCCCCAGCTCCTGAGGCATGAGGACCAGGGCCAGTTCCTTCTCCCGGTCCACGTACAGGAAGGGGCTGACGATCTCCACCTGCGTGCCGCAGTGGGGGCAGATCCCCGCGTTGAGGGTGCCCCGCAGGAGCAGGTCCTTCAGTTCGGGTGCTTCCGTCACGTCCACCACAGGGTAGACGTGCGTCGCATAGTTCTGCCTGCACGAGGGGCAGGTCACCGATACCGTTTGCGGTCTGATCATGATCTTTGCCTTTCTCTTCGCTCTTGATTTGCCCGTCCAACTGGGAGTTCACCTGCCCCCTGGAGCAGGCCCGGGCCCCCTCAGCGGGAGGTGAGGAGCCTCTCCACGGTGCGGCGGAAGTGCGCTTCATCCAGGGGACCGATGTACTTGTAGACCAGGGTGCCATCCGGGCCGATGAGGTAGGTCTCGGGCACGCCCCGCACCCGGTAGGCCCGGCTGAGCTCCAGCCGGGCGTCCGGCCCGTTAGGGAAGCCCAGGCCGTACTGCTCCAGGAAGGCCAGGGCCTTGGCCTCCACATCCTTGTAGGAGACACCCACGAACTGCACCCCCCGTGGTGCGTAGTCCTCCCACAACCTCCTCAAGGTGGGGGCTTCCTCGCGGCAAGGCCCGCACCAACTGCCCCAGAAGTGCAGCACCACCACCTTCCCCCGCAGGGACTCGGAGGTCAGGGTGCCGCCTCCGTACAGGTCCAGCCGGAAGGCCGGTGCCTGCTGGCCCACGGCAGGCCCGGCCTCGCCAGAGCCAAGGCTGGCGAAGGCCACGGCCAGAGTCGCCACCACGGCCACTGCGACCACAGAGAGCGCGATCCAGGTCTGCGTCCCGGGCCCGCGGCCGGGGACCTTTTCGCTGGAAGAAGTTGCTCTCCCCTGTCCCCTTGACATACAATGGATTTTACACGACCCGCACCCTTTCCACAAATCTGGCCAGGCGTGCGGCGGGCCATCAGCACCCCTCAGACCTCCGAGACGAAGGCCTCCACCACCGGCCGCCTCCGGACACGGGTGTAGAGGAACTGGGTCACCTGGTCCTTGATGCGGGCTTCCAGGCCCGGGATGTCCCCCCGGAGGGGCGAACGGCGGAGGCTCTGCTCCACCCGGGTGACGGCCTCTTCCAGGAGGTCCGCGGCCACCTCGGGGGCCACGAACCCCCGGGACGCATACCGGGGGCGATGCAAGGGGAGGCCGGTCTTGGCCGAGATGGCCACCTGGACCACGACGAACCCGTCCCGGGCGAGTGTCTCCCGCTCCTGGAGCACCTCAGGGCCGACATCGCCCACCGTGGCCCCGTCCACGAAGACGTACCCTCCAGGGATGCGCTCACCCACCCGCCCGCTCTGGCCGTCAAACTCCAGGATGTAGCCGTTCTCCACCACGAAGACGTGGTCCTCGGGCATCCCCAACGCCTTCGCCAGGCGCGCGTGGGCGTGCAGGTGGCGGAGTTCCCCGTGGATGGGCACGAAGAACTTCGGCTGGACCAGCCGCAGGAGGAGTTTCTGCTCCTCCTGGCTGGCGTGGCCGCTCACGTGGACCGGGGCGATCAGGTCGTAGATGACGTTGGCCCCTTTCTGGAACAGGCGGTTGATGATCTCGTGGACCTCTTCCTCGTTCCCAGGGATGGGGTGAGCTGAGAGGATGACCGTATCCCCGGGGATGACCCGGATGTGCCGGTGGCGCCCCCAGGCCATGCGGGCCAGGCCCGCGCTGGGCTCCCCCTGGGTGCCTGTCGTGAGGAGCACGGTCTCCTGGGGCGGGAGCTGGGCCAGTTCGTAGGGCGTGACCACCAGGCCCTCAGGGATCTCCAGGTACCCCAGTTCCTGGGCGATGTGCACGTTCTCCTCCAGACTGCGGCCGGAGATGGCCACCTTGCGCCCATGCCGCTGGGCGGCCCGGAGCACCTGCTGGACCCGCGAGATGAGAGAGGCGAAGGTGGCCACGATGATGCGCCCGCGGGCCTCGCGGAAGGCCTGGTCAAAGGCCTCGTCTATCACCCGCTCGGAGGGGGTGAACCCCGGGCGCTCGGCGTTGGTGGAGTCGGCCAGGAGGACCAGCACTCCCTCCCCCGCGAGTTGGGCGATGCGGACGAGGTCCGTGCTGCGGCCGTCCACGGGCGTGTGGTCAAACTTGAAATCGCCCGAGTGGAGCACCAGGCCGACCGGCGTGCGGATGGCCAGGCCCACGCCGTCGGGGATGGAGTGGCTCACGGTGTAGGGCTCAATGTGGAAGGGCCCCAGGGAGAAGGCCTCCCGGGCGTGCATCTCGTGGAAGGTCACCTGCTCGCGCAGGCGGCTGGAGAGCCTCACGGTGATGAGGCCCAGGGTCAGGCGCGTGGCGTAGACCGGCACCGGGAACTCCTCCAGGAAGAACGGGAGCGCGCCGATGTGGTCTTCGTGGCCGTGGGTGACCACCATGCCCAGGATCCGCTCCCCCTTTCCCCGAAGCCAGCCGTAGTCCGGGATGACCAGGTCTATGCCCAGCATGTCGTTCTCGGGGAACATGACGCCCGCGTCTATGAGGAGGATCTGCCCCTCGTAGACCAGGGCCATCATGTTCTTCCCCACCTCGCCCAACCCGCCCAGCGGGATGATGCGCAGTTTTCCGTCCTTTTGAAGCACAGCCTCATCCAGGTCCATCGTCCGGTCCTCGTGCGTCTCACGGCGTGAAAGGTCCGCAAACAAAAACGCGAAGGCCTCCCTCACCTCCGCTTCCCACCGAAGTCGGGGCCATCGTATCACACGGTGGACAAGTTGTCAACCCCGCCCCAGGTACCGCCAGGGCTGTCTCGTTTTTTACAGAAGGGAAGGCTATAACGCTCTTCCCGGCGCTACGGATTAGGGAGACTTGCTCAGGTGCAAGGATCAGATGCCCAGGGTGTTTTCGCCCTGCGAACGCCATCCACGAATGAGGCAACGAATCAACGAATGGCTTGCGGTCGCGCCGGGCTCATGCGTGTATTCGTTGACCAATTCGTTGATGGCTTTCTCCAGGCCGCTGGACCGCGCTGCCCGTGGAAAAAGGTTGGACACCCGTCCTTGCAACAGGGCAAGGGAGACTCCCTTTGTGTGCTCCGTGGTAGAGTCCCGAAGGGAGCCGACAGAGGCGGTTCACGCATGGTCCCCTGTCAGGAGGCCATGCAGGGCCCTCCACCAGCCCAGCGCGCTGGCCCCCAGCGCGCCCGCCGCCACCCCAACCACCCAGCCAGGGAGCGCCAGGGCCCCGCTGGAGCCCAGCACCTCCCGCCAGAGCCCGAACGTCGGCCAGGGCGGGAGGCCCACCAGCGCCGCGATCCCCACAAGGAAGAGGACGGCACGCCAACGCCCAGGGAGCCCCGGCGTCACCTCCCCCAGCCCCAGGGCGAGGAGTCCCAGCGCGGCGCCCCGCCAGGTCAGGGCCCACCCAATCTCCTCCCCTTCGGGTCCCATCTGGGCGGCCGTCAGGACCACCAGGCCCAGGCCGATGAGCGCGCAGTCGTGCCAGACCTCGCGTGGATGCCGGTGGACCAGGGCCCCGATTCCCCCCACCCCCAGGAGCCAGACCGCCCCTCCGAGGAACCACGTCGGTTCCACGAGGGCTGCTGACGGACGCAAGAGGTGCCA
>JBMFPD010000122.1:0-9256 GCA_049969295.1 Anaerolineae bacterium
GTGCTTCGTCTCCGGCGTCGTTCCAGATGTAGGCTGTCGTCCAACGAAGGTGGGTCGGCGGATCGTGACGAGCGTCGGGGCCGGAGTGCACGTAGACGCTTGCTCCAGCCTCCAGGGTGTAGCCCGTCGGGAAGTAGTACGTCTGGTCCCCCACCACGCTCCAGATGCGCCAGCCGGTCATGTTCTGCACTGCGCCGCCGATGTTGTCAATCCGCACGTACTCGTCGGAGCCCAAGTACCGCAGGTATCCGATGTGCAAGTGGGGACTCGGTGTGGGCGTGACCGTTGGCGTCGGCGTTGTGGTGGGTGTTGAGGTGACAGTAGGTGTGGGTGTCGCCGTCGGCGTAGGGGTGTCAGTTGGCGTCGGAGTCCAAGTCGGTGCTCCTCCCTTGCTCATGGCCAGAGGCAGGAACACTGGCGGCGTCCATGCTGCGGCGGTGCTGGCCAGCAACATGACGGCGATGGTGGCACAGATAAGCGCGCACAGTGCGGAGGAAGAGGTCCAGGAGGGTCTCCTGGTCGCTGGCCGGGAGGCGGCGGAACTCGGATTCGAATGTCTGCCAGTCGGGCATGGTCCGCTCCGTAGAACATATGTTCTATGCTTCATTATACCACGGAACGGATGAGTTGGAGCATCCACTTTCAAGCCTCCCGGCAAAAAATCACTCCCCCTGACGCTTGACGAGGGACTCTACAAAGTCCAGGATGAGGTCTGATCTCTCTTATCACGCACCTGGTCAAACAGGTACAGGAGCCGCTTACGCCGGGCCTCGCGCTCGGGGTTGTCGCTCTGGAGAGGCTCGATGCGGCCCAGAAGGCGATAAATTTCCTCTTTGGGAGTCCCGGTGACCTGGGACAACTTCTCAATGTTCTCTGGCCTGGGCACGCGGCGGCCAGCCAGCCAATGGTTCACGGTACCTCGGTCCAACCCGAGCAGGCGGGCCAGTTGGCTGCCACTCTCAATAAGGAGCCACCCTGGGGACTTGAACCCCAAACCTAACGCTTACGAAGCGCTTGCTCTGCCGGTTGAGCTAGGGTGGCTCGGCACGCTACCATTATACCCAACCACGCCCTTCGGGTCAAACCCCAGGGCGCGGCCTGGGCCTCCCTATACCCGGGTCACGTAGGACCCATCCCGCGTGTCCACGCGGATGATGTCCCCCACCTCCACGAAAAGGGGCGTCTCCACCTTGAGCCCCGTCTCCACTGTCACCTGTTTGGTGGCCCCGGTCGCTGTATCCCCGGCGAAGCCCGGCTCCGCTTCCACCACCTCCAGGTCCACGGTTGTGGGCAACTCAATGTCTATGGGCTCCCCTTCGTACAGCGAGAGCTCCAGTTCCAACCCCTCCTTGAGGAAGTTCACCGCCTCGCCCAACACCGCCGCCGGAAGGGGGATCTGCTCAAAGGTCTCCGTGTCCATGAAGTAGTACTGATCCCCGTCTCGGTACAGGTACTGCACCATGCGGTGGTCCAGGCGCACATCCTGGAACCGGTCGCCGGAGAGGAACGTCCGCTCCACCGTCGCCCCAGTGCGCAGGTTGCGCAGGGTGGTGCGGACAAAGGCGTTCCCCCGGCCAGGCTTGTGGTGCTGGTAGGAAAGCACCTTGTAGAGTTCTCCATCCAGAAGGAAAGTGGTCCCCTTTCGCAGTTGCGTCGCCGTGATCATCTCGCCCTTCTCCCAAGGCCCCGGACCGCCCCGGTCCGGAGAGCCTTCTCCAAGACTTGGGTATCTGACCGGCATTATACGCGCCGCGCCCAGCGCTGTCAAAACCAGGGCCCCCGGGGTGCGAGCCAGCCCGGCAGGTCCCTCGCGCATCACCCTCCAACAGGCCGCCCCCGGCGTGATAGGCCTGACTGCAGATCGCGCGAAGGCACAGAGCCCTCGCCCTACGGCTTGCCCAACTGCAGGTCCAGTTCTGCCAGTTGCTGCAGGTAGAAGTCCTTGCAGGATGGGCACATCCCGTGGGTCAACTGGGGCAGTTGGGGCGAAGCGAAGAGGTCCAGGGCGCGGACCGCCTCCTCCACTTCCATCCAGACGTCCTCGGCAACCCGGACCCTCTTACACCAACTGCAGATCGTGACGTAGTCGCTGGAGCGATCCTAGCTGGCCTCCAGGAGGCTCACCGGGGCCCGGTGCTCCAGACGGACGATCCAGGTCGTGAAACGGACCCCGCCCTGCCTTTCCGGCGACATCCGCATCTCCATGAACCGGCGGCACGTTGGCGAGTCGCAGCGGAAGGGGATCTGGAGAGTGGCCCTCCCCATCCTGACCTTGGCCAACATCAGTTCGTACAGGTGGCGGGTCTCCTGCCCGACGATGAAATCCCACAGAGGCCTCCCCAGCACAGCCTCGCGCCGGGCCAGATGGCGCGCCCCGTTCTCCTGGGCGAACCGGAGCCAGTTCTCATCCACGTCCACAAACCGATCCTGGCCGTCAATCCGGTAGGTGAACGTCTCCTCGGGCTTCATCAGACCTCTCTCCTTGTGTTCTTGGATCAAGCGCGCTTCCTCTGTCGTCGCCAGCCGCCCCTACAGGCGGATCGCCTTCCACCGCCCGCGGCGGAAGAACCAGGCCATGAGCGCAGCCCGTGCCGTCCAGTCCAGGGCCGTGCCGAACCAGACGCCCGCAAGCCCCCACCCGAAGGCGATGGCGAAGAGGTACACGATCGGCACGCGGAAGAAAAGGACTCCTGCTGCACTGACCCACATGGGGGTGCGGGTGTCGCCCGCGCCCCGCGTGGCCCCTGCCAGGACCATGAGCACGGCCATCGGAGGCTGCTCCAGCGCCCCGATGCGCACGGCCAGGCCCGCCAGATCCAGCACCTCCGGCGTGGCTCCGAAGACCGTGACCAGCGCCCGCCCGAAGAGGGCGAAGACGAGGCCCAGCGCGGTCATGATCTGGAGGGCCAGGCGCAGGGTGTGGTGCACCCCCTTCTCGGCCACGTCGGGCCTGCCCGCGCCCAGGGCCTGCCCAGCGAGAGTGGCGCTGGCCACCCCCAATCCCAGCCCCGGCATGAAGGAGATGGACTCCACCTGTACGGCCACCTGGTGGGCCGCCAGGACCACCGTCCCCAGGGCCGATACCATCCGCATGAAGATGAGGGACCCGGCCCGCTGGATGAACTGCTCACCCGCCGCCGGGAGGCTCAGGCGCACCATGGTGCGGACCAGGCGGCCATCCCAGGCGAAGATGTCCCGCCAGGGGACGCGGATGGCGGAGCGGCCCCCCAGGAGCACCCCCAGGCAGAGGAGCCCGCCGAGGAGCCGCGCCGAGGCCGTGGCCATCCCCGCACCGGCCAGGCCCAGGGCCGGCACGGGCCCCAGGCCGAAGATGAGGGTGTAAGCGGCGATGATGTTCCACAGGTTCATGATGCCAGTGAGCCACATAGGGGTGCGGGTGTCGCCCGCCGCCCGCATGATGGCGTTGAAAGCCGCGATGGGCAGGCCCAGCACGGAGGTCGTCAGGATCCACCGCAGGTACACCGTCCCCAGGCGGACCACCTCGGGCTCCGCCCCCATGAGCACGAAGTAAGGCTCCGTCAGGGGCCAGGCCAGGGCCACGGCCCCGAAGGCCACCAGGAGGCTCAGGGAGATGGCCTGCCCGCCCACCTGTTCAGCGCGGCGGTAGTCCTGGGCGCCCCAGGCGCGGGCCACCAGTGGGATGACCCCCAGCGACAGGGCCGTGAAGATGGAGTTGAGGACGAAGATGAGCAACCCTCCCAGGGAGACCGCGGCCAGGGCGGCCGGGTCGCCCAGCCAGCCGATGAGCAGGGTGTCCGCCAGGAAGACCAGGGTCACCAGGACGTTTTCCGCCACCGCGGGCAGGGCCAGGTCCACGATGGTGCGGGTCAGCCCCTCCTCGGAAAGGTCCAGGGCCTTCCGAGAGGGGAGGGGCTCACTACATGCTTCCTCTACCTGTTGCACTTTCGGATGTGCCATCTCTGGAATGCTCTCATCACAGTGTGTGTGCGGATTCACCCGGGTCTGGCTATCAGCCACGCTTCACCTTCCCGGCAAGGGCCGCGCCCAGTGCCGCGGTGAGGTCCCGCAGTGCGATCCACAGGCGGAAGCCCACGGCGATGGCCGAGGCCACGGGGAGCGGGCAGAGGCTCCCCAGGAGGGCCGTCATCACCCCCTCCCGCACCCCCAGGCCCAGGGGCACGAAGAAGACGACGAACCCCACGGCCCAGGCTCCGGCGAAAGTCCCCACCAGCGCCGGCAAGGCGCCCCAGGGGAAGGGGTAGAGCGCCCGGGCGAAGCAGAAGAAGGCCGCCCCTATGAGCACCCGGGCTGCCAAGTGCAGCCCGAAGAGGGCCAGGACCTGCCCGTACCGCAGCCCCAGGCGCACCGGCGGCCGCCCCGCCAGGCGCAGGGCCGCGTTCACGGCGCGCTCCACCACCGGGGGGTAGAGGGCCAGAAGGCCCAGGGGCACGAGGGCCGCCAGGGGACCGTACTCCCACAGGGCCGGGCCGCCAGGCCAGACAAGGAGCGAGAGGAGGAACACGGTCACGGCCGCCACGGTCTGCATGGTCATCTCCAGGACCACGCTCACCCCGCCCTGGAGGAGGCGCATCCCCTCGCGGCTTCCCACGGCCATGCGCGCCAGGGCGTCCCACGACCCGCCGGGGAGGTACCGTGCGATCTGCGTCAGAAGCCACACCCGCGTGGCCTGGGCCAAGGGGATCCGCTCCCCCAGGTAGCGCAGGGAGAGGGCCCAGATGCCGGCCAGGAGGGCCAGGTGCACGAGCAGGAGCGGAAAAGAGACGGCGAGCGGCCACAGGTCCACCTGCCAGGGAAGGGCCTGCACCTGCGGCCAGGTGGCTGCCAGGCTCCGGCCCCAGAAAAAGGCGATGAGGAGGACCACCCCCCAGCCCACGGCCCGCCGCACCCAGGAGCGGCGGAGCACCCCCAGCCCCTTCTGCACCCAGGGGGACGGGTCCAGGGGGTCCCACACCTCCGGAGGGGTCATAGGTACCCCAACCCCTGCAGGCGTCGTTCAATGGCCTCGGCCTCTTCCTCGGAATAGCCGTCCTCCCGGCGCGGGGGGGCCTGGCCCTCGCCTTCGTCCACCAGGCGCACGGGCTGCTCCCGGAGGTACTCCTCAGTGAAGAGGTCCCGCAGGACCCGGCCATCCATGGACGAGGGGACCGCCTCCCCCAGCGCGTGGAGGATGGTGGGGGCCATGTCCACGATGCCCGCGCCGGTCAGCGGCCCAGGGCGCACGTTCCGCCCCCAGGCGAGGAGCACCCCCTGCATGTCGTGCTGGCCGGAGATGTCAGCCACGAAGAGCATCTCCCCCTCGTCCACGTGGGCCACGACCCCCTTCCGTCGGCGGCGCCAGTCCACGGCGGCCACGTGATAGTGGGGGTCCAGGAGGCCCACCACGTCAGGAGCCAGGTCCAGGTACGGCCCATGGTACAGGTCCTCCCGGCGGTAGACGGCCTCAAAGAGGGGCTGGCCGGTTCTGGGGTCCCGCAGGCTCCGCAGGCCGGCGATGAGGTCCTCCCGCAGGGCTTCGTACTCCCGCCCCGGCTCCACGATGCCGCCTGGCTCCCGCCCCCGCAGGTTCACGTAGAGGTTGCCCATGGTCCCCACGGCGTAGGCCCGGGTGCGGGACCAATCCACCCCCGGGAAGGCCATGGCCGAATGGAGCCGCCCCTTGAGGCCTGGCAGGACCTGGAAGGCCCACTCCTTGAGGTTGCCGAGCCAGGGGACGTCCAGCAGGGCCGCCCCTTGCCGCAGGAGGCGCGGCAGCCACCCCTCGCCCTCCATGTGCAGGTACCCTTCGTCCGCCAGCCACTGGTTGAGGTACAGGGCCCCGGTCAGGGGGCCGAAGCCGTGGTCGGAGACGACGAAGACCGTCGTCTCGTCGTCGGCCAGTTCCTGGAGCAGGCGGCCGACGGCGGTGTCTATCTGGCGGTAGGTGTCCAGGATGACCTCGCCACGGCGCGCCGCGCCCTCCGGCGTGTAGAGGGGGTGCGTCGGGTCCATGTACTTCCAGAACTTGTGGGAGACCCGGTCCGGCGCGCCGTAGACCACGGCGAGGAAGTCCCAGGGGCGGGTGGAGGCCAGGTACAGGGTGGCCTCGGTGCGCAGGCGGATCATCTCCCGGATCTGCCCGAGGAGGAGGTCCTCCGTGGCCGGGTCCAGGCGGCCCCGCTCAATATCCACGTTAATGATGTAGCCGCCGATGGCCCGTTCCAGTTCCTGGTACAGGCCGTCGGGGTAGGTGAAGCGGCTGTGGACGCCCGGCGACATGAGGCAACCGATGAGGACGCCGTGGACCGGCTCCGGCGGGTAGGTCATGGGGACGTTGATGACGATCACCGGCCGTCCTCGGTCGCTGAGGATGCGCCAGAGGGTGCGGGCCCGCTGGTGGCGTCCGTTGACGTATTCCAGTTGGTAGGTGCCGGGCACTCGCTGCACGAAGCCGTAGATGCCGTGCTTGCCGTTCTGCACGCCCGTGGCGAAGGAGGCCCAGGCCTGTTCCGAGGAGGGCTGGACCGTGGAGCGCAAGTCGCCCCAGGCCCCCTCCCGCAGGAGGTGGGCCAGGTGAGGCAGATGGCCTGCCTCGGCCCAGGGCCGGATGAGGCGGAAGGTGGCCCCGTCCAGGCCGATGGCCAGGACGCGGCGGGCAGGGCGCGCCGTTGGTGCGTTCGTGGGCATGGGTGGACGTTCCCTCCGGGCTACGGCCGGGGGACCCCGGCCGCGGATAGCCGCGGGGATTCTAGTGGAGGGAGGGGGGATTGTCAAGGCGGGGCCGTGGGCCGGCCGGAGGCGAGGAAGGCGAGGGTTTACCGACCCTTTGATATAGCGCGCAGGCATTCCGTTTGACCAGGGCTGACTCATTCTTAGAACTCTGACCGCCTCCTGGCGTGCCCTCTGCGCCGGGGAGAGGGTTATAGCCTTCCCTTTTGTAAAAACGAGGCAACCCGTTGCGGTTGCATCTTGTGTTGGTGAGTCGGGGACGCGGGAAGACCGACCTCTCCCATCCCCCCGCCCCCTCCCTGCATCGGGGAGGGAAGGGGGTGCCACCGAAGGCGGCAGGGGTAGGGTGAGGTTCACCTTGCGGCATAGACCACAAGGTCATCAACCACCAACAAAAGGTGCAACCGAGTCGACAGCCCTGTCCGTTTGACGCCCTCCCCTTCCCATACTATAATGCCAGCGTCTTGCCGGTCGTCCGCGGGTTCCTTCAAGAAGGAGGCACACCATGCAGAGGCAACCCCAGAGGGCGGGCGTGGTGGTCGGCGCCCTGCTCATCCTCCTCGGCATCCTGTTCTTCCTCGCCCAGTTCGTGCAGTTTGAGGGCTGGGTCTTCCTCCTCGGGCTTGGCATCATCTTCCTGGCTGTCGGGTGGCTCCTCCGGACCTACGGCTTCCTCATCCCGGGCGGCATCCTGGCCGGCCTGGGGGTGGGGATCGCGGCCGGCAACGTCCTCCCCGAGGACGGCGGCCAGGGGGGCGCGGTGCTCCTGGGCCTCGGTCTGGGGTTCATCCTGGTGTGGCTCCTGGGCTGGGCCATCCTCCAGGAGAAGCACCCCTGGCCCCTCATCCCTGGGGGCATCCTGGGGGTGTTGGGCGCGCTCCTTCTGGCCGGGGCCTGGGGCCTGCAGGTCCTGGAACTCCTGGGCAAGTTCTGGCCCGTCATCCTCGTGGTCATCGGCATCGTCGTCCTCATCTCGGCCTTCCGAGCCCCGCGGCAGGAGAAGGCCCCCGCTGCAGAGAGCGCTCCGGCCGCTCCGCCAGGCGAGGGAGGGGAGAGGACCCCGCCTGCTGCCTGAAGGCCCTCCGGCCGCGCGAGCGGTGAGGAGCCCTGGCCGGCGCCGGGCCATTTTGGGCCTCCCGCCAGTCTGTGGTACAATAGGGCGGCTGGCGGGTTGGTCATGGCGGGAGGCACGGGGCAACATGCGGCACGTGCTGGGCCTGAAATGCGTCCTCTGCGGTGCGGAGTACACCCCCGACGCAGTGGAGTACGTCTGCCCGCACCACGGCGACGAGGGCATCCTGGACGTGGTCTACGACTACGCCTTCCTCCGCGCCCACTGGTCCCGTGAGGACCTGGCCCGCAACCCGGACCTCTCCGTGTGGCGCTACCGCCCTCTCCTCCCGCTGCGGGAAGACACGCCCGTCCCACCCCTCGCCGTCGGCTGGACCCCCCTGTACCGTGCCCCGCGCTTGGAGCAGGACTTGGGCATCCGGGAGGTCTGGCTGAAGGACGACGGCCGCAACCCCACCGCCTCCCTCAAGGACCGGGCCAGTGCCGTGGGTCTGGCCAAGGCCTGGGAACTGGGCCACCGCCGGATGGTCGCCGCGAGCACGGGGAACGCCGCCTCCTCCCTGGCTGGCCTGGCCGCCAGCATGGGCGTGGAGACAGTCATCTTCGTCCCCGAGACCGCCCCCAGGGCGAAACTCGCCCAGCTCCTCATCTTCGGCGCCACGCTGGTGGCCGTGCAGGGCACCTATGACCAGGCCTTTGACCTCTCGCTGGAGGCCACCCGCCTCTACGGCTGGTACTCCCGCAACACCGCCTACAACCCCTACCTCTCTGAGGGAAAGAAGACGGCTGCCCTGGAGATCTGCGAGCAACTGCGCTGGCAGGCGCCGGACCGCCTCTTCGTCTCCGTGGGGGATGGGTGCATCCTCGGCGGGCTGTGGAAGGGGCTGCGGGACCTCCTGGCCCTGGGCTTCATTGAGCGGATGCCGCGCCTTGTGGGCGTCCAGGCCGAGGGTTCGGCCGCGCTGGCCCGGGCCTGGGCCCGCGGCACGGAGGAAGTGGAGCCGGTGGAGCCCCACACCCTGGCGGACTCCATCTCCGTCGGCCTGCCGCGGGACCGGGTGAAGGCCCTGCGCGCCGTGCGGGAGACGGGGGGCGAGTTCGTCACCGTCTCCGACGAGGCCATCCTGGAGGCCATGCGCGTCCTGGGCCGCGAGTGCGGCATCTTCGCCGAGCCCGCGGGCGCGGCCAGCCTGGCGGGCCTTCTGAAGATGGCGCGGGCCGGCCGCATCAGCAGCGACGAGCGGGTGGCCGTCCTCATCACGGGGAACGGCCTCAAGGACGTGGAGAGCGCCCTGCGCGCCGTGGGAGAGCCTTACCGCATTGAGCCGACGGTGGAGGCCCTGAAGGACCTCGTGCGCCGCGCTGGCCTGGCCTGATGAGAGGGCCAGGCCCTGGATTCGGAAGAGTCCCCGGGAGGGGACCTGGACAGGTGAGGAAGGAGTGGCAGACTGGAGCACCGGGATCCAAGCCCTCATCG
>JBMFPD010000123.1:0-9190 GCA_049969295.1 Anaerolineae bacterium
GCGTGGGGATGAGAGTGAAGGTGGGCGTGGGCAGCGGCGACTGGAACGCTCCCTTGGTCGGCGTGGTCGGTGGCGGACTCACCGGTTCCGCTGTAGCTGGCAGTTCCTGGATGGCAGAGGGCGGCGTCACGACCTCTGTGGGGGGTGGGATGGGCGTCGCGCCGAAACCTGCGGCTCCAGTGGAGGGCGAGGCCGTCGGCGTGGGGCTGGGGGGTGTTGCCGAGGCCAGGACTTCGGCGCCCCGGCCCGGGAGACCGGTGCCCCTGGCCAGTACCCAGGTGATGGCCACCGCAGCCGCCAGGAGGAGCAGGAGGGGGAGGAACCTCTGCGCGATCTCCCTGCGGCTGAGGCCCTGCACCGACCAGGGGCTGCGGGCCTTCCGGTGCCGCCGTGCCCGCGGCTTGGCCCCCCACGGTGTGGACACGCCCGGCACGGGGAGCGCGTCCCGGTCCGTCAGGCGCGGGCACTGGACGTGCGCGGCGGTGAGGCAGTAGGTCCGCTGGTCCTCTCGGCGGACCATGAGGGGCTTTTCCCAGCGGTAGCAGCGGTGCCGTCGGGTGGGTTGGGCGTAACTGTTGGTGGGGTCGTCCACCTTGCCCAGGTAGGGGCAGGTATCCAGGTGGGTGTCCACCTTGGGGCGTCCTTTAGTGTCGGTGTCCACGGCGCTGCTCCTGGGCCTCCGGCCCGGAAGGACGGCCAGGGCCGATCTTGCCCCGCACCCGGTCCACCAGCGGAGACGCGGTCCGCTTCATCCGGGCCACGAGGGGCATGACCTCGCCGGCCATGTCCGCCTCGTCGTAGTAGTAGCCGTAATAGTAGTACGAGTAATAGTACCCCAGGTCCGAGAGGCGGACCCGGTTCAGGACCGGCCCCAGGACGTCCACGCCGGCCTTCTGCAGGGTGCGGTAGGCCCGGATGATGACATCCCGCCGGGTGCTGCCGGCCTGGATGACCAGGATGGCCGCCTTGACCTTGGTTGCCAGGACCATGGCGTCGGCCACGGTGAGGACGGGGGGCGAGTCCACGATGAGGACCTCGCAGCGGTCCAGCAGGGCCTGGATGGCCTGGTCGGCGCGCCGGGAGGCGACCATGTCCAGAGGGTTGGGGGGCAGGGGGCCGCTGGTGAGGATGCGCAGGTTTTCCGTCTCCGCATCCTGGAGGTAGCGGTCGATGTCGTCCTCGGTGTCCAGGATGAAGTTGGTGAGCCCAGCCCGGTTGGGCAGGCCGAAGAACTTGTGGATGCTGGGGCGGCGCAGGTCGCCGTCCACCAGGATGACCTTCTTGCCCTCCTGGGCGATGGCCACAGCCAGGTTGGCCGCCACGAGGCTCTTCCCCTCGCCGGGACGGGCGCTGGTCACCAGGAGGCTGCGGATGTCCCGGTCAGGTCGGGCGAAGCGGAGGTTGGTCCGCAGAGTGCGGAAGGCTTCCGCGGCAGAGGAGCGGGGGTAGTGCTCCGTGACCAGGTGCTCCACCTTGTCCTCGTCGTCCTCGCCGTACTCAATGATGCCGATGGCCCCCAGGGTGGAGGTGTTGAGGACCAGGTCCAGGTCCTCGGGCGTGCGCACGGTGAAGTCTATGAGGTCGGGCACGAAGGCCAGGAGGACCCCTGCCACAAGGGAGATCCCCAGCGCCACGGCCGCGGTGGGCAGGATGCCCCGCGGCAGGGGCCGTTCGGGGCGCGTGGCATAGTCCACCACCACGGCCGTGGCTGGCCCCGATTCCGTGCTGGCCGGCTCCAGCCTCCCCAGGAACTCCATCGCCTTGATGCGCAGTTCCTCTAGGTTGACGAGGTAGGTCTGGAGGCGCATCAGTTCCTCGTCCCGTTGGGGAGAGGCTCCCTGGACCCGCAGTTCGGCGATCCTGGAGCGCACGTAGGCCGATTGCTCGTCGTAGAAACGGAGTTCTTCTTCCAGTTGCTGCCGCAGGCGCAGCATGTCCTCATCGGCCTGGCGCCGGGAGGCCAGGCGTTCCTGTTGCTGGCGGGTGGTCTCCAGGATGAAGACGTCGGCCACGGCGTTGGCCAGGGCCTGGGCCCGGTCCGGCGAGGAGGAGACGGCGGCGATCTTGAAGAACTGGGTCCTGGGGACCAGTTCGGCCTGCACCGACTCCCGCAGTTCCTGCAGGGAGACGTCCAGCCGGAACTGCTCGTTGAGGGCCTTGAGGAAGGTCTCCGTCTTCAGGTACGAGATGTAGGTCGGCGCCAGGTCCTGGGCCAGTTCCACAGGGGAGTAGGCCTGGTTCTCCTGCGTGACGAGGGGGTTCAGGACGAGGGTGGCCTCGGCGCGGTACATGAGGGGCTTGGCCAGGCTGTACCACAGGCTGAGCCCCGTCCCCACCAGCACGGTCAGCAGGACGATCCACAACCTTTTGCGGAGGGTGGCACCGATATAGTGCAGTTGCAACGGTCTTGCTCTCCTCGTCGTCGCCTTCCTGCTAGAGGAAGGCTCGTTCCCAAAACCCCAGGGGGCAGCGCTTCGTTATGTCACATTCTATCGCAACCCAAGTCTACCACACGGTGGGGGCAAAGTCAAACACCCGGTGCCGGCGGCATAAAAGAACTCTGCCCGGGGCCTTGGCCCTGTCCTCTGCTCCCCTCCCTGCACGCGTGGAGGGGGCCTCTGCTCCCTTCTGGCATACGGGGAGGGAGGGGCTGGGGAGTTTTGCTCCGCAAAGCCGCAGCCCCCTGTCCTTTTTGCGCGCCGGGCGAAGCAGGATTATACTGAACCACCGTAGCCGTCCCTATCCTTCCGAGCCGAAAGGACACATCCATGACCGATCCCCGAATAGAGAAACTGGCCCAGGTGATGACGGAGTACTCCGCGCCCGTGCAGGAAGGCGACCAGGTGTTCATCCAGGGTACCCCCCTGGCGCAGCCCCTCATCCTGGCCCTGTACCGAGCGGTGCTCCGCCGGGGTGGGCACCCTCTCATTATGATGGACGTGCCCGGGGCGGAGGAGATTTTCCTGCACGAGGCGAGCGACGCGCAGTTGGAGTTCGTCTCCCCCGTGCGACGGATGGTGATAGAGACCTTTGACGTCCTCTACCACATCTTGAGCGCGCCCAACACCCGTTCCCTCACCCGGGTGGACCCGGCGCGCCAGGCCAGGCGGCGCTACGCCCAGCGGGACCTCTTCCGCATTTACACCGAGCGGAGCGCCAGGGGCGAACTCAAGTGGTGCCTGACCCTCTTCCCCACCGAAGCCTACGCCCAGGACGCGGAGATGAGCCTGCGCGAATACGAGGATTTCGTCTTCGGGGCGGGCCTGCTGGACGACCCCGACCCTGTGGCCCGGTGGAAGGAGGTGCAGGCCGAGCAGCAGCGCCTGGTGGACTGGCTCAAGGGGCGCCGCGAGGTGCGCGTGGTGGGCCCGAACTGCGACCTGCGCCTGGACATCACGGGGAGGACCTTCGTCAATGCCTGCGGCAAGGAGAACTTCCCAGACGGGGAGATCTTCACCAGCCCGGTGGAGGATTCGGCCGAGGGGTGGATCCGGTTCACCTACCCGGCCATCATGGACGGCCGCGAAGTGGAAGGCATCTCCCTGCGGTTCCACGGGGGCGAGGTGGTGGAGGCCCATGCCGAGAAGGGGGAGGAGTTCCTCCGGGAGATGCTGGCCGTGGACGAGGGGGCCAGGCGTCTTGGGGAGTTCGCCATCGGCACCAACAGGAACCTGAAGCAGTTCACCCGCAACATCCTCTTTGACGAGAAACTGGGCGGGACCATCCACCTGGCCCTGGGCCGGGGTTTCCCAGAGGCGGGGGGCCGCAACGAATCGGCCCTCCACTGGGACATGATCTGCGCCATGGAGGACGGCGGCGAGATCTGGGTGGACGGAACCCTCTTCTACCGGGGTGGCGAGTTCCAGGTGTGAAAGGTGGACGCCAGGGCTGAAGGCACGGCCTTCTGAGGAGCGGAGCGCAGCGCCGCTGCACCCCTACCTGGGCGGCGCTGGGTGCCGCACTCCAGACAATCGTCTCTGTGGCGCAGGGCTAGGGGGTGGGGGAGGGGCTCCCCTTCTCCAGTTCCTGAGCGACCAGGTCGTGGACCACGGCGCGGAAACGGCCCCAATCCGTCCAGGGGGAGGGAAGGGTGCGTAACTGCGCGGCAATGCGGCGCAGGTCCTCCACCGGGACGGCGCGGAACTCCGTGATCTGCTCCCGGGCGTCCTGGCTTTCGGCTGCGCGGCTGCCCAGAGGGCGCAGCAGGAAAGCCCAGGAGGCGAAGAGGGCCTCTTCGGATTCCCTGTGGAAATGGTACTCCACCAACCCCAGGAACCGCTCCGGCTCCACCGCAAGCCCTGTCTCCTCGGCAGCCTCCCGCCGCAGGGCATCCAGGACGGCCTCGCCCGGCAGGATGCCCCCTGTAGGTAGGCGGTAGATCCCTGGCGGGTAGAACGCCTTGGTGTGCACGAGGACCTGGCCTGGCGCCGGCTGGAGGACCAGGACCACCTCGCCGCGGCGGTTCTTCGCCCGCATGGGGTGCCAGAAGGCCTCGCTTTCTGGCCCCACGGTCAGGTTCACTACTTCCCGCGGGAAGGGGCCGAAGGCCCTCTCCAGGGTTTGGAGTTCCAGGGGAGTGTAGAGGTTCATGCCGCGGGTTCCTCCGGCCTTCCCTCTCGTCTCTGTCCCTGCCACCAGAGGACCCCGCCTGGCAGGCTGGAGACGTAGATGCACACCTGCATGAGGAGCGAGAGGGAGATGGCGAAGTCGCTGGAGACCACATCCCCCAGGCTGGCGTAGAACAGGTCGTAGGCTCCCTGGTTCACCCCCAGCCCCCCCACGGAGGGGATGAGGATGGGGGCGAAGGCGACCATGGGGTTGAACAGAAAGATGTAGCGCATGGGCAGGCCCCCGCCCAGGGCCTCGGCCAGGAGCCAGTTGACCACGTTGGTGACAAGGAGGACCACAAGCGAGATGCCGAAGGCCTGGAGGAGCGCCAGGGGCCGCTCTCGGAAGGGCTGGATGGAATCCGAGAGGCGGCGGTAGAGGGGCGCGGCCTTGGCGAGGAAGGGCAGGCGGAAGAGCCGCTCCACCAGGGCCCGCAGCCGCCGGCTCAGGAGGGCGGCGAAGAGGAGCACGAAGCCGCCGAAGGCAGCCCACACCGCCCACACCACGCCCTGCAGGGCCGGGCTTGCTGGGACCCAGCCGAAGGCCACCGTCAGGGACATGGCCGCCGCGGCCGCGGCGAAGGCCAGCAGGCCCACCAGTTTGTCCACCAGGACGGAGATGGCAGCCTCCGCGGCCCGGTCCGTGTGACGGGCCAGGTCGTAGCCCCGCACCACGTCGCTGGCTACCAGGGGCAGGAGGAAGTTCCCGAAGAAGAGCCCCTCAAAGGTGTAGCGCCAGAGGGCCGTCAGGGGGACCCGGATGCCCTGCTGCCGCAGCAGGAGCTGCCACTTGGTCGCGCCCAGGGCGATGGCCCCGAAGTAGAGCGCTAAAGCCAGGAGGACGCGGCCCAGGTCTGCCTGCCCCAGGACGCGCAGCACCGTCCCCAGGTCCACCTTGAAGGTGAACAGGTACAGGATGAGCCCCAGGCTGACGCCGACCTTGAGGAGGGTGAGGAGTTTGTCTTTCAACGTGGCCCCCTGGGTGGAGCGATGGGGTCCGTCGGCAGGCCCGTGGCCGTGGCCGAGGGGGGAGCCTTCTGGAGGTCCACCTTCTTGGTGGTCCAGGCCATATCCCAGACCACGTGCCGCTCTTTTTTGATGTAGTAGTCGTAGGCCCCCAGGAGGCGGGAGATGCCCTCAATGAGGGCCAGAGCGGCCAGGGTGTAGAGCAAGCGGATGGCTCCCCAGGCTTCCTCCAGGGCGATGCGCAGGACCCGTCCGGAGTCCAGGCTGGCCACCCGGTAACCGTACTTGGCCTTGAGGTGGAGGTGTCCGGCGTAGTTGCGGCGCCGCTGGCGGATGAAGTCGCTCACCGTGGTGGGGCCCATGTTGTAGACGATGGCGTCGGGCGCGTAGCGCACCTGCAGGCCGCGCCGCACCACCAGGGCCTCCACAAAGGCCTCGTCCATGGCCACGTCCGGCGGGATCTGGTCAAAGACTTTGCGGAAGGCGATCATCTCGCCCAGGCGCGGGATTTCCATGCACAGGTGGTGTTCCAGGCGCAGGCGCAGGTGGGAGAGGTACCCCACGATGTGGTCCGGCGTGTTGACGGCCACCTTCTGGGCCCCGGTCATCCCCACGGAGGGGTCGCGGAACATCCGCACCAGGTTCTCCACGCTGTCCTCGCGGGGGCAGGTGTCGCCGCTCTCCAGGACGCAGATGTCCTCCTTCGCCTCCTTCAGGAACAGGTTGATGGCGGAGGTCTTTCCCTCTCGGCGCGGCTGCACGATCAGCTTGATGCGGGGGTCCCGCTGCATGTACTCCCGCACGATCTCTTCGGTGCGGTCGGTGCAGCCGGAGGCGACGACGATGATCTCCGTGATCTCCACCTCGCGGAGGCGCTGGTTGATCATGGCCTCCAGGAGTTGCCCGATGTTGGCCTCTTCGTTGTGGGCCGTGATGCCCACGCTACACCGGATCGGTGCCCTTTCCTCCACAGTCCCTCACCTCTCCGAATGCGGTGCCTACTCGCCGCCGGTGACCGCCGTGCGCCAGGCCACGCGGACCGTGCGGGGCAGGTCCAGCCAGGTCTGCTTGCGGGTCAGGGTGCGCAGGATGCGCTTGGGCCGCATGTAGAACCGGCGGTAGGCTTCCCGCCACTTCCGTTCCACCAACTCCGCTGGCAGGCCGGGCATCTCAAAGCGGGCCTTGCCCTCAAAGAAGAGGAAATCATCCCAGTCCTTCGCCAGGATAGTCCCCTCCCGCTTCACGATCTCGTAGAGTTCCGTGCCTGGGAAGGGCGTGGCCATGGAGAAGTTCGCCACCAGGGGGTCCAGTTCTATGGCGAAGCGGATGGTGTCCTCCATAGTCTCTTCCGTCTCGCCGGGCATGCCGATGATGAAGAAGCCGATGGTCTCCATGCCCACCTTCTTGGCTGCCCGGAAGGCAGCACGGACCTGGTCCAAGGTCAACTGCTTGTGGATGATGCTGTCCAGGATCTCCTGGTTGCCGCTCTCCACGCCGAAGGCGGTGCGGATGCAGCCGGCCTGCCGCATGCGGCCCAGGAGTTCCTCGTCGGCCAGGTTGGCCCGGATGCCGTTGATCATGATCCAGGGGATATGGTTCAGGCCCTCCTGGATGAGGAGGTCGCAGATGCGGAGCACCCGGTCCCGCCGGATGTTGAACGAATCGTCTAGGACGCCGATCTCAGCCGCCCCGACCTCCCGCACCAGCCACCGCCACTCGGCGACCACGTTCTCCGCCGAGCGCATGCGCCACCGTCGCTCCATGATCTGGGAGCAGTAGGTGCAGCGGTAGGGGCAGCCCCGCGAGGTGAGGATGGGGAGGCTGTACCCCTCCACGTGGTCCAAAGTGGGCTGGAGGTTGGTGTAGCGGTCCAGTTGGAAGAGGCCCCAGGCGGGCCAGGGGAGGCTATCCAGGTCGGCGATGGTGGGGCGGTCGGGGGTGCTGTGGACGGAGCCTTCCCCGTCGCGGAAGGTGATGCCCAGGATGCGGCGGTAGGCCTCCACGGCCTGGTCCCGCAGGGCGGGGTAACCCCTGTCCCCGAGGCCCAGGCGGTCCAGGGCGCCCGTCAGTTCCTCCCAGGTGGCCTCGCCCTCGCTGCGCACGACCACGTCCACCTCTGGCCGTCCCGCCGACTCCTCCGGGAGGACGGTGGGATGGGGGCCTCCCAGGACGACCGGGACGTCCGCCACCGCCTTGACCTGCTGGGCCGCGGCCCAGGCCGACTTGATCTGGGTGGTGTTGGCGGTGATGCCCACCACGTGGGGCTGGAAGGCTGCCACGACTTCGGGCAGGGGCTCGCGCTCCACATCGCCATCCCAGACGCGGACTTCGTCGCCCCTGCGGAGGGAGATGGCCCCCAGGTAAGCCAGGGCCATGGAGGGGGAGGTCCGCGTCTCTATGGGCAGTTTGGATTTCGGGTTGACCAGCAGGATGCGCAACAAGGGACCCTCCTTGCCTGTGTTCCCGGGGGAATTGTAGCACAAAATGGCCTGAGGCCAAAAGGCGGCCCTGCATTGCGCGGTTGGGGGGAAGCACAGAGGACTCAGAGGACTCGGAGGGGGAAAAGAACTCTGGGTCCTTTGTGTGCTCCGCGGTGCCGCAGCGCCGGAGCAGGCGAAGCGGAGCAACGTCAGGTGCAAGTGCAGGGTGGGGGTAAAACCATTCCCTTTGCAGTATACTGCAAAAAGGGTCAAATGTCAACGGTCTGGCGAAGCGGCCAGGGCTTTTCAGCGCTCTTGCGGGGGCGCCAGCGGGCAGGGGAGAAGGCGTGCCTCGCCCCCGGTTTCCATCGCGGTCTCCGGGGTCCCCTCACCGCAGCGGGTGTACCGACAGGTACTGCTTGAGGAAGGGGAACGGCTCGTCCAGGAGTTCGTAACTCTCCCAGCCCGGCGAGGCGGCCGCGGCGAAGACCGCCGCGCCCAGCACATAGTCGTCCTGCTGGAGCGCAGCGTCGTACCAGGCCAGTTGCTCCACATAGTTGCCCGGGCCGTCCGGGCCCATGCCCAGGCCCTCCCAGTAGTCCACGAAGTCCCGCCACCCCTTGCCGGGCGGCCCCGGCCGGTCCCCCACCAGGCCGTCAATGCCGCACTCGGTGAGGAAGAGGGGAACCACCAGGCCCCAGGGGATGAGGAACTGGCGGTAGACCTTGCGGTAGCGGAGGGTGAGCCAGCCCTCGTCGGCTGGCGTAGGGTAGGTGCGCAGGTCCTCGTGGGTGGTGCCGAAGGCGATGGTGGGCGCGGAGTACTCGTGCAGCCCCAGGTACCCCCCGTGCGCCTGGGTCGCTTCCAGGGCCGGGCGGAAGGCTTCCCACAACTCCAGGGCGGGGTGGCCCGTGCCGAAGTTCCCCACTACGGAACGCACACCCTCCTTGGCCAGGAGGCGCGTCCGCTCGGCCTCGAAGTCGGCCAGCCGCTTCATCTGATCGGCGTTCACGGCCACCGGTTCGTTGTACGCCTCCCAGGCGTCAATGGCCGCGTGGCGCCGGGGCTCCGTGGCGATGGGCAAGAGCGCCTCGGCGAACTGCCGGGCCTGGCCCACAGGGTCCTGCAGGCGGTCCAGGTCCAGTTGCGGCAGGGTCAGCCGGGCCACGAGGTAGGTTCTGGGGGAGAGGGCTTTCA
>JBMFPD010000124.1:0-9175 GCA_049969295.1 Anaerolineae bacterium
CCTGGCGCGCCAGGCGGCCCTCCGCCTGGGCATCCTGGACCAGCCCAGCGCCCGCAAAGCCCACCAGATGGCCACCCCCCTCCTCGGTGGCGTGGCCATCTACGCCGCAGCCCTGGCCGCGCTCGTCCTCTTCGGGGAACAGTTCTACGTCCACCAGGCTGTGGGCATCCTCCTGGGCGCGACGCTGGTCTCCTTCCTGGGCCTGTGGGACGACCGGCGCCCCCTGAGCCCGTGGGCCAAACTGGCAGGACAGGGGGTAGCCGCAGGGGTCCTCGCCGCCACCGGGGTCCAGGTGAGCATCTTCCCCTACCCGGCCCTGAACGTGGCCCTTACCTTCTTCTGGGTGGTGGGCATCACCAATGCCATGAACCTCCTGGACAACATGGACGGCCTCTCCGGAGGGGTGGCGGCCGTGGCCTCGGCCTTCTTCCTGCTCCTTTCGGCGATGAACGACCAGTACCTGGTGGGCATGCTCACAGCGGCTCTCCTGGGCGCGTGCCTCGGGTTCCTCATCTACAACTTCAACCCGGCCCGCATCTTCATGGGCGACTCCGGCAGCCTCTTCCTCGGTTTCCTCCTGGCCGCCGTGGGCATCAAACTCCGCTTCCCGGCCAACACCCCGGTCGTCACCTGGATGGTGCCGGTGCTCGTGCTGGGCCTGCCCATCTTTGACACGACCCTGGTGGTCCTCTCCCGCCTGCGCCGGGGGCTGAACCCCCTCACAAGCGCTGGCCGGGACCACCTCTCCCACCGCCTTGTGGCCCTGGGGTACACGCCTCGGGAGGCTGTCCTCATCTGCTACCTCGTCTCCTGTGCCCTGGGGGTCCTGGCCATCTTCGTCACCCAGGCCAACCTGCTGGAGGCCTATGCCCTGGGCAGCGTGGTCCTCCTGGGGGCTCTCGCCGCCCTGTGGCGCTTGGAGCAAGTCCCCCTGGGGGCTGCGAGCGGCCGCGCAACAGGCAGGGCCGAGCCGCAAGGCCCCCCTCCAGACCCGTCGGTGGAGTAGGACTACTATGGACGACACGGTCCCCCGGAGTGCCTGCACCCCCACCCAGGGCCAGGGGCGAAGGGCGACCTGGTCCATCGTCCTCCCGCGGGTCCTGGTCCTGGCGGGCATCACGGTGCTCACCCTGGCCATCCTCCTGAACCGGGAACAACTGCGCCGCTTTGCGGGCTACGGGTACCCTGGCATCTTCCTCATCAGCCTCCTGGGGAGCGCCACGGTCATCGTCCCCGCGCCCAGCATCGCCGTGGTCTTCGCCATGGGTGGGCTCCTGAACCCCTTCCTCATCGGGCCCATCGCCGGTCTGGGCGAAGCCCTGGGTGAGACCACCGGCTACCTGGCCGGGGCCACCGGCCGCGCCATCATCGCCGACCGGGACCTCTACCAGCGGGTGGTCCACTGGACGCGGCGGTACGGCCTCATCCCGATCTTCGTCCTCTCCGCCGTGCCCAACCCCATCTTTGACATCGCGGGCATCGCGGCAGGAGCCCTGCAGATCCCCTTCTGGCAGTTCCTCCTCGTCTGCTTCCTGGGCAAGACGGTCAAAGGGACGCTGATGGCGCTCCTGGGGGCAGGGTTCTTCGCTCTCGCGTGAGGGCGGTGGGCGCGGGCAAGGGGGACCAAATTCCTATGGACAACGGGCAGAAGATCCGTATTGTTTTGTTAAAAACGCTCATTGCAAAAGCAAGATGGCGCACCTGCCGGAAGCCAAGAACGGGGGGAAACCTTGGAGGAAGAGCACGAACTGACCAAGATCTGTCCTTCCTGCCGGGCGGTGATCCCGGCCGATGCCGCGGTGTGCCCCAAGTGCCTGGCCCGCCTTGTCCTTCTGGAGGCCGCGGCACCGCCCGCGCCAGAGGTCCAGGAAGCATCCAGGCCCCTGCGCCCCTCGGCACGCCAGCGCGTGGTCAACGCCGTCATGGGCGCTCTGGCCCTCCTCTCGCTGGGGTTTGCCATCTGGATCCTCTGGGCCGCCCGTGGCGCGGGGGAGAGTCCCCTCGCCCGGGCCGACCGCCTCTACGCCAACGGCCTCTACCGGGAGGCCGCGGACGCGTACCGGGGCGTGCTTCGGGAGAATCCGGACAACGAGGCGGCGTGGATCCGCCTGGGGACGAGCCTTCTCAACCTGGGCCAGTTCGCCGAGGCCCGCCAGGCCTTTGAGACAGCACTCGCGCGCAACCCCGGGAGCGCAGAGGCCCACCTGGGGGCCGGCAAGGCCGCCTACCTCGCCGGCGACCTGGAGGCAGCCCGCGACCACCTGGAGCAGGCCAGACGCCTTGCGCCAGGCCTCTCCGCCCCTTACAGTTACCTGGGCCAGATCTACGCTCAGAAGGGCCAGTGGAGCCAGGCAGCAGAGGCCCTTCAGGCGGCCCTGCAACGCCACCCCGACGACGTGGCCGCGGCCCTGCGCCTGGCCGACGCCCACCTGGCCCTGGGGAAGCCCGAGGAGGCCATCCAGGTCCTCCAGGAGGCTGCCCTGCGCCATCCGGGGGACCCGGAGGTCAGCCGCCGGCTGGGCCGGGCCTATTTCCTGGCAGGCCGTCCGCAAGATGCCCTGCGCGTCCTCCAGGATGCACTGCAAGCCTACCCCGAGGACCTGGAACTCCTGGTCATCGCTGGCCAGGCCGCATACGGGGCTGGCAACTCCCCTGCGGCCGAGGAGTACCTCGGCCGGGCCCTGGAGCGCTCTCAGGCCGTGGCCCTGGCGGCCCAGGCCCTGGAGACCCTGGGGCGCATCTCCCTGGCGAAAGGGGCTTACGCTGAGGCCGAGGCCCGGCTGCGCCAGGCCCTGACGTTGAACCCAGATTCGTCGGCCCGGGCATCCCTGGGGCACGCCATCTACAAGCAGCGAGGCTGCGCTGAAGCCCTCCCCTGGTTCCAGGAAGCCCTGCGCCTGGACCCCACCTCGGCGGAGGCCGCTGAGGGGCTTCGGGCCTGCTCCGGACAGTGAACGCACAGGAGGGGTTCCCATGGTTCGGAAGAGACGCATCGTCTTCCCTTCCCTGGGCTCTCAAGCCCGCCTTTCTGGCCAGGGCCTCGTAGAATATGCCATCATCCTGGGCCTCCTGAGTGCCCTGGTCCTCGGAGCCCTGGCCATGACCGGGCACAGCGTGGGCGACGTCTTCAGCCAGGTCAACCGGACCATCGGAGGGGAACCGGTGGAGGTGGAGCCCACCCCCACCCCTCCAGGCGAGACGCCCGTGCCCACACCCACGCCCACCTTGGACCAGCCCCCCACCCCAGGCCCTACGCCCACGCCGACGCCGGGAGGCGGGTTCTGGGACGACTTTGACCAGCCCTGCGACCCGCCGCCCGCCCCCTGCCCGCCCGGCTGGCAGAGGACCATGGGCCAGTACTGGTACCTGGACAACGGCTGGCTCTGCGCTGGCCGCACAGATGGCGGCAACAGCGGCGAACACCGTGCCTTCACCGGCCAGAGCGACTGGACCGACTACACGGTCACCGTGCGGGCCATCCTGCACAACACTGGCGCCCCCAGCACGACTCAGGGGTTCGGCATCTTCTTCCGGGTGACGCTGGATGCCCAGGGCAACCCGACCGGCTACCTCTTCCAGTACGACCCGGGCCAGAGGGGGATCGTCCCTCCCTGGCCCTGGGAGGGGACAAAAGCCCAGCCTGATTACGCCCCTCCCGAGCCACCAGAACCGGGCTTATACCGGGGGGCCTTCACGTACCGTAAGGTGGTCAACGGTGCGGTGCGTCCCCCGTTCGCCCAGGCCATCGCCCCCTGGGACTACAAATGGTTTGAGGTGGAGCGGGAGATCCGCATCGTGGTGCGGGGGAACACCTTCACCACCTACATTGACGGCGTCCAGGTGCTCCAGGCCACCGATAGCGAGTTCTCCGCCGGCCAGATCGGCCTGCGCCTCTGGGGGAGGTCCAACGCCTGCTTTGACCGCGTCGGCGTGACCGTGCCGTAGGCCCCCAGGCGCTCCGTGGACCGCCCGGCCTGGGGGATGAGGCTGGCCCCCTCATCCCCCAGGCACCTGAACCTTCCAGATGGAGACCCGGCATGATCGTCCTCAACTTCGCCCACCCTCTCACCCAGGTCCAACTCCAGCAGATCGCCTCCCTCACTGGCCAGGAGGTGGAGCGGGTGGTGGACATCCCCACCCAGATTGACCCCCAGCAGCCGCTGGTGCCCCAGGTGGTGGCCCTGGCCGACGCCTGCGGCCTCTCGCCCGGGGAGTGGCAGACCCTGCCCCTCCTCCTCAATCCGCCGTCCCTGAACTTCATCGCCGTGACCCTCCTAGCGGAACTCCACGGGCGCTGCGGCTACTTCCTGCCAGTGGTGCGGCTGCGACCTGTGCCGGGCAGCCTCCCTCCCCGCTTTGAGGTCGCCGAGATCCTGAACCTGCAGGCCCTGCGGGAGGAGGCCCGCGCCCGCCGAACGCCCTGAGAGGACGCCCGGAGGAACCCCTGAGGAAATTGGGAGGTTCTTCCGAGGCGGCCCTGCACGCGCTGTGGTACGATGGAGGATGGAGGTTCCCTGGCCCCTGCCCGGGAACCTTTCCGAGGCCGAGAAAGGAGGCGCAGAATGTTGCGCTATACGGGACATCAGGCTGACGGTCCTCCTGAAGCCACCCCGAGAGAGGGAAGGAGAGCACCCCTCTACCCTTTCCAGAAAGAGGTCCATGCCTTGATCTCGCAAGGCAGGTCGGTCATTCTCCAGGCCCCGACCGGTGCAGGCAAGACCCGGGCAGCTCTTTACCCTTTTTTCCATGCGTGGGAACACAACGGAGATTTTCCCCGCAAATGCATCTACTCTGTACCCCTGCGAGTGTTGGCCAACCAATTCCTGGAGGAATACCGAGGGCGAGAAGCCCTTTGGGGCTTCCAGCGTCCGCTCCACCTGACGGTTCAGACGGGAGAGCGGCCTGAAGACCCAAAACTGGAAGGCAACCTGATCTTCACCACCATAGATCAAACCCTGAGCAATTTCCTGAACATCCCCTACGCCCTCAGCCTGAGCCAGGGGAATCTCAACGCTGGCGCAGTGCTCTCCTCGTACCTGGTCTTTGACGAAGTGCACCTCTTTGACCCGGAATCCACTTTGCCAACCACGTTGCACCTCTTGCGGTTGCTGCGCGGCGTGGTCCCGTTCCTCATGATGACGGCGACCCTCACCAGCGAGATCGTCCAGGAGTGGGCGAAGTACCTCGGTGCGGAAGTCGTAGTCCTCGCCCCCGAGGAGGCAGCCGCCATTCCTTCCCAGGAGAAGACGCGCCGCATCCACACGGCCAGGGCTGAACTGTGCGCCCAGGCGGTCCTGGAACGCCACGAACGGCGCTCAGTGGTGGTCTGCAACACTGTTGCCCGGGCACAGGCCCTGTTTGAAGAACTGCGCCGTCTGGCCGGCCCCAAGGTAGACGTGCGGCTTCTGCACAGCCGTTTCCTCCAGAAGCACAGACAGGCCACCGAGACCTGGCTCCGGCGGGAGTTCGGAAAGGACAGGTCTGCCTACAGCGCAGAGAGCGCGATTCTCGTCGCGACCCAGGTTGTGGAAGTCGGCTTGGATATCACAAGCGAAGCCCTGCACACAGAGTTGGCCCCTGCCGCCAGCATCATTCAGAGAGCCGGCCGCTGTGCGCGTTACCAGGGCGAGAAGGGGGACGTTTATGTCTATCCCTTGCCTACGGACGAGAACGGACGCCCTGACTATGCCCCTTACCTGGGTATCCAGAAACAGGTATGCGAACGGACATGGGAAACCCTGCAGGAACGCTCGGGGGACATCTTTGACTTTGCTGCGGAACTTTCGGTCGTGGAGGCCGCCCACGGCGAGGCCGATCGCAAACTGCTGGAGGACCTGCAGGCCACCCGCTACTACATTGCAGACCGCATCGCGCAGACCATCGCATCGCAGGAACGGGGCGCGGCCCGGGAACTGATCCGCACAGTAGACAGTCGCACCGTCGTCGTGCACCCGGACCCGGCCAGCATTGAGAACCCCTGGGCGTACGAGGGCTTCGGCATCTTCCGAGGGAGCCTATTTGGAGCATACGAGACACTGGAAACCCTCGCTGCTCAACTGGACGCAGGTTGGTCCTTGATGACGGCAGAGCCCCTCAGCGAGGAGGAGTCCTCCCGCGAACGCACGGTGTGGAAGTGGCGGTACATCCAGAGCAAGGAAGACCTGGAAAGCGCGTTCATTGTGGCTGTCAACCCCCTTCTGGCGCGCTACAGTCCCGAGAGCGGCTTCATCCTGGGCGTACCCAGCGAGGGAAACTGGCAATCCCCTCTCCGGGAACATGGGGCAAAGGCCAGGATGGAGGTCTCCTACTCGCGCGAAACGTACCAGGAGCACGTCTCCCGGATGCTTCAGGTTTACACACAGCCTTTCTACGACAAGGGCGAAGGAGTGGAACGACCTGCCTTGCAGGGTGAGATTGCTTATGCTGCGCGGCGGTTGGAAGAGCAGATGCAGGTGGAAACAGGAACCCTGGACCAGGCAATCCGCCTGGCCATCGCCCTGCACGACGTGGGCAAGATGGATCGTCGCTGGCAGAAATGGGCCCATGAATGGCAACAGCGCATTGGCGCCCCAGTAGAAGGGGACTGCATGCTTGCCCACACCGATTATTGTCCTGACGACCCACGCCACAAACGCGCTGAAACAGAAATGTCCTGTTCCCGCCCACCTCATGCTGCGGAAAGTGCGGTGGCGGTGCACAGGATCCTGCACCAGGTCCTGGGAATGCCGAAGGAGCTCACCGATCCCCGGCTGAAGTTGATGAAGGCCCTCTTCACCGCCATAGCCCGCCACCACTCTGCCCAGGTGAGTCGCTACGGAGAGTTCACCTTGCACCAAGCCGCCAAAGCAACTCTAGCGCAAGTTCTGGCCGACAGCGGTGCAAGCCAACAAGCGGTCCAATGCCTGGAACCCACCAGAAAATCCCAGCCTATTGACGGATTCCTGGTGCGCCCCAACTCCAGGGACGAACTGCTGACCTATTTTCTCATCGCGCGGTGCCTGAGGTTGGCAGATCAGAGGTCCATGGCCATAAGCAACGGATGACGCCTTGAGGAGGAGACTATGTACCAGCGTGAGTACTACGTGGACAAGCGCACCGGCACCTTTGCCGATGTGTTCCTGGCCTATGGGCTGGCAACACTTCTGGATAGCATCCTGAGCTTCTTTACAGAGGAGCATTGGGTGCGTATTCGGGATATGGGACCATATTATGCGATTGAACTGAGCGCGCCCCTGCGAGAGGAATGGGTAGAAAAGACCCCGTTCCAAGCGCTGGCCCCATACGTCAAAACAGGGCGAGAGGACCAGCAAACGCTGGCAAAACTGCCTCCTTCCGCCATTGTGGATTACCAGAAAGAATGGGACCGCTTTCGAAGGTACACCGGAATGCCTGCAGACGCCCGAAAAGCCCTCCCGCCAGAGCAATTGGAACAGGTCAAGCCACACCCGCTGTTTCCCATCTTCGCGTGGATAGGTGAACGGCGGATGCAGGCTCTGGGCTCGTACAACAACCTGGTCCTCCAGTGGCAGGAACTTGCGCCGTACTTTCCAGATCATCTGCGCCACATCCTCATGCTCTGCGCTACACCCGATGGAGACGTAGAGGCCGCGGAAAGTGCCTGGCGCAAGCGGATGAAAGCGCTTGGGGTGAAGGCCAAGAGCAAGGCCACCCTGCTCCAGCTGTTCAACCCCAGCCAGGGCAAGGGGCTGAACGAACCCAAAGCCAGTCGCCTAAAGATGGGCAACATCCAGTCTTTCTGGCTCCTGGAGTACCTCAAGGCCGTGGGCATGTACCATTGCGCCGTACCCCGCCGCGTCCAAGGCACCGATGATCGGAAGACCTATGCCCTGGCCCCTGTGAACATGCGCCTGGATGCTAACGAGGCCATTTTCAGAGCCTTCCAGGAAGCCCTGTGGAACGACACAGCCGTGAGGATGGACATCCTGGCTGCACTGCGCTATGTCCAATGCTTCCTGAACTATTGTGAAGAGGCCCAGGAGTCCGAACTCATGGCCGAACTCCTCGGCCAGGGGCCTGAGAACTTCGTGGCTGGCATGTACGTGGCCTATTACAAGAACCTGGGCCAGGCTTCAGCAGTGATGAACCTTTCCTTTGTTGAGTTGCCTCGCTGGATGCGGGTGGAATCGCCGGCCGATATGGCTCTCTACAGGGAGGTGATTGAAGAGCACGAGTCAGTCATCCGAAATATTGACGAGGAAAGAGGGGGATATGACCTCCTCGTACATTACCGGGATTTCCTCTCCGGGGGAAGGTGGGAGGCCTTCTTTGACTTCACCGCTGGTTATGCCTCCTTCCTCACACGGGAATTGGATCAGGGGCACAACCGGGTAAAACCGTTCACCACCACCAATTTGAGGAGGCTGATCATGAGGAGCAATGAACCGCTAGCACCTGTTCTGGAAACCCCAGGCTTTCGCAACATCGCTGAAGCCATCCGCCGCAGCACCATCATCCCTCAGTACCGCAAGCGAGGGGAGAGCGAGTACGAAGTCCGCTATGGCCTGGGGCAGGAACTCAAGCGCAAGGCCCTCTACAACGACGAATTCATCGTTGCCCTCAGCGAGTTCGTGCAGAGTTACAACGCCGAGAACGCTCGCGTCTACGAGAGGACAGGCAAGCAATACCGCAAGAACATCTTGACCACCGATGTGGAGGACGTGGTACGCCTCGTGGACAAATACGGAGCCACCACCGTCGGCAATCTGCTCATCGCGTTCGGTTACGCCAGAGAACCAAAGGAAGAGGAGGCACAGGAATGAGCGAGAAACAAGCGGTCTATTCCCTTTCTATCTGTGGCCGGGCCATCCTGGATATGCACTCCCTGAACAACGAAGGGGGTGAAGGCAACCAGATCGCCACCCGCATGGTGAATGTGGTCTACCGGGACCGCACAAGTGGCGAGTACAAACTGGCCACGGTCAACGCCGTCTCCGGCGACATGTTCAAGCACATCCAGGCCGAGCACCTGTACTTGCTGGCGAAAGGCAGATTGCCCCTGTGCCAGGGTTGCCAGAAGTTCAGCGCCAGCCGTATCCTGGACGATGCCATGTTCATGGGAAAACTGCCTTCCAAGAACGCCGATGTGATTGACGCTCTCCTGAAGCACTGCGCGCTGGACGACTTGGAAGGCACCCTGATCGCCAAAGGGGCCCGC
>JBMFPD010000125.1:0-9172 GCA_049969295.1 Anaerolineae bacterium
CCAGGCCGTCCGAGCCCGCGAGGGCCGGGCCGAGGGCATGGAACAGCCCGCGCAAGATTTTCTGCGTGCGCAGTTGCTCGATGGCAAAATCACGGTTGAGGTTTTCGGGTGTGAGGGCGATGCCGGAGGAGAGACCCGCAAGCCAGGTCAGGAAACGCTCCAGCGAGGGGCGGTTGACTGCGACAGGGGGCTCCTCTGTCCATTTGCCGTTGATGTAACGGACAAAGATCAGGAAGTGGCCATCGAAGACGACGCCAGCCAGGCGGTCTACCTCACGGCGCTCCCTTTTCGCCAGGCCGGTGATGTAATCCTTAACCTGCTGGATGGCATGCCGCGTTGCTGCATCCGGCTTTTCCTTCAGGACGCCGGGCCGCTCGTATTCAATCACCAGGCGGTTGAACACCGCGTCGGCACGGCCGGTGGCCAGGGTGTATTCGGCGTGGGCCAGCGGGTTCAGGCCGACCTCAGCGCAAAACTCGTCCAGCAGCGGATCGATCACCCGCCGGAAGTCCGCCTCGGTCGGAAGGGAGGGGAGCATTTCTCCCAACCTGGCGAGGATCTTGTCCCTTGTTCGGGCGATCGTTCGGCCTCTTTTTTCGGTTTCCCGCATTGGACACTCCTAGCTTAGAGCAGCAAGGAGGGTACAAAAGCCAGCAGTCAACACCCCGAAGTGACCGTTCGGACCATCTGCGCCACCGCGGTGGGGCGGTCAATGGCGAGTCACCAACTCAATGGTCTGGCCGTAAGGGTTGTCCAGGGTCGTGTCGTCCACAATCAGCATGGCGTCATTCAGGGAAAACGGGTCACAAGGCCTCTCCCCTGCCTGGCACCTGGGCAGAAGACGCGTGTTAGGCCTCATACGCTGGGCCTCCAGCACCAGCGGTAGGATGGCTCTCGCCGCTTCCGTGTTGCTGAACACGTTCTGCGCGGCGACCAGGAGTGGATGTAGTCCAATGCGTTGCATTTCGGTGGGTTCATAGGGCCAAGTATACCATACCCGAAGGAACTGCGTAACTCCTGATATTGTAACCAAGGTAGCGCAGCACTACGTCCCTGTATAACGGTCCACAAAGACTGTCTGCGCCAGGGGCAGGCGCTCTGGGCGAGCCTGCTCCCAGCCGATCTGCTTCTCCGAGAGGAGAGGGCTGAGGGTTTCCGCATGGCGGCCCACTGCCACCAGGGTGATGACCGTCATCTCCTGGGGGATGCCCAGCACAGCCTTGACGCGGTCCTCGTCGTACCCCGCGACGGGGTGCGCCACCAGGCCCAGTTCGGTGGCCCGGAGGATGAGGAAGGCCGTGGCCATCCCCGTGTCAAACAGGTAGTACTCCCGCCCCCGGACCACGCAGTCCAGGTCCTTCTTGCTGAGGACAGCGATGACGAGGGAGGCTTGCTGCATCCAGACGTTGCCACGGGAAAGCCCTTCCCAGAGGGCTTTCAGCACCTCGGGGTCGCGGACGAAGACGAACCGCCACGGCTGGTTGTTGAAGCAGGAAGGAGCCAGAGAGGCGGCCCGTCCGAGGTCCTCGATGAGCGCATCCGTGATCTCCACCGGGTCCAGGGAGCGGTAGGCCCGGCGTACCGCTATGGCCTGCTCAACGTCCATAGGTCCCTCCCCAAAGGCAAAGTAGGGCGTATGTGAGGGCTATTATAGCGCGCCTCCCCTCTCTAGGCCAGTTCAGATCCCAGCGTCAGGAAAGCAAAGGGAAAGCGGCGGGTTCGCGTCATGTACCGTCCCACACTCCATGATAAGATAACGGTGGACGAACGGGCAGGCAGGCGGTGGCTGCAGGGAGCCCGGGGCGCGAGGGCTTCTCTTCCTCTCCTCCTTTGTAGAGAGCCGGGGTGGGGGACCCCGGCTCTCACGATTTAAGAGGTGGTTTTCTCATCCAGGAGCCTCTGCAAGACGAGGAGTGGACCGTGCCCAGGATCGGCAAGACGGCCCCCTGTTGGGGGCCACGGTGCAGGCGCCCCCGGCGGGACTCGAACCCACAGCCTGCTGCTTAGAAGGCAGTTGCTCTATCCGTTGAGCTACGGGGGCTTCCTCCAACGGATTGTAGCACAGACGCCGCACAGAGGCAAAAGCCCCCACAACACCTCGTGCAGGATGCCTCCTGCGCGAAGGGGCCGTCAGCCACCCCGCAAGCGGATCAGAGGAGCACTTCCCCCAAAAAGGAAGTGCCCGCCTCCAGGGGAGCCGCCCCTAAGTACTCCGCGAGGGTCTGCCCCAGATCGGCAAAGGTGGAACGCAGCCCCAGGTCCACGCCCTTCCGCACCCCCGGCCCTGTGACCAGCAGAGGGACCCGTTCCCGCGAGTGATCGGTGCTGGGCGTGGTGGGGTCGTTGCCGTGGTCGGCGGTGAAGACGAGGAGGTCTTCCTCCCGCAGGGCCGCAAGGAGTTCCGGCACGCGCCGGTCCACAGCCTCCAGGGCATCGGCATAGCCCCGGGGGTTGTTGCGGTGCCCGTAGAGCATGTCAAAGTCCACCAGGTTCGTGAAGATCAAGCCCCGCTCCACGCGGGCCATGAAGGCCAGGGTTTGGTCCACGCCGTCCATGTTGTCGTGGATGTGGACGGCCTCGGTGATGCCGCGCCCGGCGAAGATATCCTCGATCTTGCCCACAGCCCAGACCGGCTGCCCGGCCTCCTGGAGGCGGTCCAGGAGGGTGGGCTTGGGTGGCTCCAGGGAGAAGTCCCTGCGGCGGTCTGTCCGCACGAAGCGCCCCGGCTCGCCGATGAACGGCCGCGCGATGACACGCCCCACGGCGTGCTCGCCGGTCAGGAGTTCCCGGGCGATGCGGCACATGCGGTACAGTTCCTCTACCGGGATGACCTCCTCGTGGGCCGCGATCTGGAAGACGCTGTCGGCCGAGGTGTAGACAATCGGATAACCAGTGCGCAGGTGCTCCGGGCCCAGTTCCTCAAGGATGACCGTGCCGGAGGCGGGGTAGTTGCCCAGGGTCTTGCGGCCGATGCGCCGCTCAAACTCCTGGATGAGGTCTGGCGGGAAGCCGTTGGGGTACGTGGGCAGGGGGCGCGTGGAGATGATGCCCGCGATCTCCCAGTGGCCGGTGGTGGTGTCCTTTCCGGCCGAGGACGGCTGCATGCGGCCGTAGGCCGCGGCAGGATGGGGCTCTGGGGGCACACCCAGCACGTCCGTCAGGTTGCCCAGGCCCAGGTGCCCCAGGTTCGGCAGGTGCAGGCCCCCCACGGCGCGGGCTGTGTTCGCCAGGGTGTTGGACCCTTCGTCACCGTAGTCTGCGGCATCCGGGGCGGCCCCGATGCCCACGCTATCCAGCACGATGAGGATGGCCCTCCGCGACATGGCGCTACCTCCTTGACCTCAGCAGGCCTTCCAGTTCCGCCAGGTCCACCCGGGATGTCAGGTCCAGGCTGAGGGGAGTGACGGAGACCACGCGCTCCATCCCCGTAGCCCAGATGTCCGAATCTGGCTCCACCCCTTCAAAGGTCTGGATGGCGTCGTAGTCCAGGATGGGGGCACCGCCGGGCGAGGCGAAGGCGCGGACGAACGCGACGTGGTATGCCTGGCGGGATTGGCGCGTCACCCGCCAGGGCGTCTGCGGTGTGGCCTCCCGGGGGATGTCCACCTTCAGGACGTCCACATCGTGCGGGAGGTCCATAGCGAGCATGCGCTGGGCGAAGAAGCGCAGGAAGTGCTGTGCGGCGCGGAAATCCAGTTCCGTGGAGTTATCGTAGTGGAGGGCCTTCTCTGTCTCCAGGGACACGGCAAGGGCCGGCACGCCCATCTCGGCTGCTTGCAGGGCAGCGCCCAGAGTGCCTGAAGCCAGGACATCGGTCCCCAGGTTCGTGCCGTAGTTGATGCCGGAGATGAGCAGGGCCGGGCGACGGGGCACCAGGGCCAGTACCCCGTAGAGGACGGCCATGGCCGGCGTGCCGAGGATGGCGTAGGCCGGGACCTCCCTCCCGGCCACCCAGAGGGATTCCCGCACCGGGACCTGCCCCCGCTCCCCAGAGATAGCCTTGCCAGTCCCTGTCTGCTGGTCGCGGGGCGCGACCACGAGCACATCCCCCAGGTCCAGCACCGCCTCCGCCGCGGCGCGCAGCCCTGGAGACCGGAGGCCATCGTCGTTGGTGAGCAGGATGAGAGGCCTTTCCATAGGCGATATGCCGACCTTTGTTGCGTGAGGTTAGAGTCCGGGGAATTATACCTTTGCCGGGGGCAATGCACAAACCCTGTCGCAAGGCATGGCATTCTGAGGAGCGAGGGACGGGAGGGGCATGGGAGGCAGTGGCCCACGGGGTGCGAACGAGGGGGCGCGGCACTGCTGCGCCTGCCCAAGGATGGACCATCCTTCTGGACTCTGACGCCCTCTGGACCTCAGTCAGCAGGCGGTTTGACAGGGCGTCCCGTGGGGAGTATAATCGCCCTTGTTTGTCACGGGGCGCTCGGTGGTGTGGTCCACAGCCAATGCAGGGGGACCTTCCACACCAGAGAAGCCCGTTTGCGGGACCACGATTTCGGGAGAGGAAGCAGACGTTCAATGAGAGACCGCAATTCCATCCTGTTCGTCTTCATCGTGTTGCTCGCCCTCTTCGCCCTCTGGGTGGACACCAGCGACCGCATCCACGTGGAACTGGGGCCGCTCAAGGTGGACCGGGACATCCGCATCCGCCAAGGGCTGGACTTGCAGGGGGGACTGCACGTCCTTCTGGAGGCGGATGTGCCCCCCACGGAGAAGGTCGCGGCGGAAGCGATGGAGGCCGTGGCCACCATCGTGGAGAACCGCGTCAACGCCCTGGGCGTGACGGAGCCCCTGGTGCAGCTGCAGGGGGAACGCCGCATCATCGTGGAACTCCCAGGCGTGGAGGACCCGGAGCAGGCCATCGCCACCCTGAAAGGGACCGGCCTCCTGGAGTTCATTGACGCCGGCAACGACTACTTAAAGGAAGGGACGGTGGTGCGCACCACCTACGGCGAGTCCGGCGAAGCCGGGGCCACACCTACGCCGATGGTCCAGGCTACAGAGCCGGTGACCGGCACCGCCGAAGCGCAGCCCGCACCGACGCCGGCCTCTGAGAAGGTCTACCGCACGGTCATGACCGGCAAGCACCTCAAATCGGCCAAAGTGGGCCAGGACGAATTCGGGCGGCCGGAGATAGACTTTGAATTGACCGACGAAGGGGCCAAGATCTTCGCCGAGTTCACCCGGAACAACGTGGGCAAGGTCCTGGCCATCACCATGGACAAAGTGGTCATCTCCGCGCCGGTTATCCAGACGCCCATCCTGGAGGGGCGGGGCCGCATCACCAGCCAGCAGGGGTTCCCCCTGGAGTACGCCCGCAGCATCGCCGTGCAGTTGCGCTACGGTGCCCTGCCCGTGCCCCTGAAGGTGGTGGAGACGCGGGCGGTGGGCCCGACCCTGGGCCAGGATTCCGTCCAGAAGAGCATCCGTGCCGGCCTCATCGGCCTGACGGTGGTCCTCCTCTTCATGCTGGTCTACTACCGCCTGCCGGGGTCCCTGGCTGACGTAGCCCTCCTCATCTACGCTGCCCTGAACCTGGCCATCTTCAAACTCATCCCGGTCACCCTCACCCTGCCGGGCATCACGGGCTTCATCCTCTCCACGGGCATGGCAGTGGACGCCAACATCCTCATCTTTGAGCGCATGAAAGAGGAACTGCGGGCCGGGCGGACGCTGCGGGCGGCCATCGCCGCTGGCTTTGACCGGGCCTGGACCTCCATCCGCGACTCCAACCTGTCCACCTTGCTCACGTGTGTCATCCTCTTCTGGTTCGGGTCGCAGTTCGGCGCGAGCATCGTCAAGGGGTTCGCCATCACCCTCTTCATCGGCGTGGTGATCAGCATGTTCACAGCCATCACCGTGACGCGCACCTTCATCACCCTGCTCTTCCAGGTGGCAGGGGAGGGGCTGCGGGAGAAGAAGTGGCTCCTGGGGCTGTAGGGCCCCCGGCCGTGCGGATATCTCTTGGGGAGATGGTCCATGTTCAACATTGTGGAGAAACGGTACTGGTACTTCGCCCTCTCGGCCCTCATCATCATCCCCGGGCTGGTGGCGATGATCGTATCCACGGTGCAGTACGGTGCGCCGTGGCGTTTGAGCGTGGATTTCACCGGGGGCACTCTGTGGGAGGTGCGCTTTGAGGCGCCGGTGGCTCCGGCGGAGGTGCGCCAGGTCTTCGTGGACCGGGGCTACGCCGATACCTCGGTGCAGACCACGGCTGACGGGCGTACAGCCCTCATCCGCAGCAAGCCTCTGGAGCCAGAGGAGAAGGGGGCCATCGCCGCCGAACTGAAGGAAAAGTTCGGGGCCTTTGAGGAACTGCGTTCCGAGACGGTGGGCCCGGCCATCAGCCGCGAGGTGACACGGACAGCGGCCATCGCCGTCCTGGCGGCCTCCCTGGTGATCCTCACCTTCATCATCTTCGCCTTCCGCAAGGTCCCCAACGCCTTCCGCTACGGGGTCTGCGCCATCACTGCCATGGTCCACGACGTGCTGGTGGCGACGGGGCTTTTCTCCCTGGCCGGGCTCCTGTGGGGCTGGGAGGTGGATGCCCTCTTCCTCACCGCGCTCCTCACGGTCATCGGCTTCTCGGTCCAGGATACCATTGTCGTCTTTGACCGCATCCGCGAGAACATCCCCAAGCGGCGCGGCGAGCCCTTTGAGACCATCGTCAACCGCAGCCTGTTGGAGACGCTGCACCGGTCCCTGGCCACCCAGTTGAACGCCATGTTCGTCCTCATCGCCATCCTCCTCTTCGGGGGCGCGACCATCAAGCAGTTCGTCACGGTCCTCCTGGTGGGGATGCTCAGCGGCACCTATTCCTCCATCTTCAACGCTGTGCCGCTCCTGGTGGTGTGGGAGAAGGGCGAGGTGGGCCGGTTCTTCCGCCGGTTGGTGGGGCGGGAAGCCGCCGCCTGACGCGTCCTGCGCCCTCGCGACGTTGCGGCATCACGGGGCAAGCCGTCCACTTGCCCCGTTTTGCATCCCCGGGATATGCATGTAGGAGGGAGTGCTATGGGCCTGATCCTCGTGCGGTACGGAGAGATCGGCATCAAAGGGAGGAACCGGGTGGAGTTTGTGCGCCGCCTCCGGCGCAACATGCGGGACGCGCTCAAGCGGAGGGGGGTTGCGGGCCGGGTCTGGTCCGAGGGGCAGCGGGTCTACGCGGAGACGGACCGGACGGACGAGGCCCTGGAAGCCCTGCGGAACGTCTTCGGCATCGTCTCCCTGAGCCCGGTGGTGGAGGTCCCGCCAGACCTGGAGGCGATGAAGGCCGAAGCAGTGCGGCAGGCCCTGGCGGCCGGTCTGGGCCCAGGGCGCTCGTACCACATCGCGGCGCGGCGGGCCGACAAGGCGTTCCCCCTCACCTCGCCGGAGATCAACCGCGTCCTGGGCGCGGCGGTACAGGAGGCCACCGGGGCCCAGGTGGACCTTTCGGACGCCGCCGATGTGGTGATCGGTGTGGAAGTGCAGCGGGAGCGGGTGCTCCTCTACGGCGGGGTGGTGCCAGGGTGGGGGGGCATGCCGATCCTGAGCCAGGGGCGGGTGGTAGCCCTCCTCTCCGGCGGGATTGACTCGCCCGTGGCGGCCTGGCTCATGATGAAGCGGGGCTGCGGGGTGATCCCCCTCCACTTCTATCAGAACGAGACGGAGAAGGCCAAGGTCCTGGACCTGTGTGCGCGCCTCCAGGAGTTCAGCGCGGGGTTCACCATCCGCCCGGTGATCGTGGACCACGGGGAGGTGATGGGAGACCTTCCCCAGCGGCTGCGCGCCCTTGGCCAGGAGCGGTGGACCTGCATCCTCTGCAAGCGGGCTATGCTCCGGAAGGCCTCGGAGATCGCCCGCGACCTGGGCGCGAGTGCCATCGTCCTGGGGGATTCTCTGGGGCAGGTGGCCAGCCAGACCCTGGAGAACATGCGGGTCATCTCCCACGGCCTGGATGCGCTGGTCTTGCGCCCTCTGGTCGGGTACGACAAGGCGGAGGTCGTGGCCCTGGCTCGGCGCATCGGGACCTACGACATCTCCACCCGGGCGGCGGAGGGGTGCCGGTTCCTGCCGCCCAACCCCATGACCCGTGCCTCCCTGGAGGGGCTGCGCCAGGTGCTGGAGGAGTTAGGGGAGACGCCGCCGGCCCTCTGACGTGGGCGCCGGTAGGGGCGCCCATTGTGGATGCTCCAGGGCAGGCACGGGGGCCTGCCCCTACACCTCTATGGGTTTTCTGGGCAACCGCTCAGAGCCACCGCACCGGCTGCGGGGGAAGGCGGCGCTCCTTCCACGTGGCCTGTCTCCTCACCGTGACCCACACGGAGCGCATGGCGATGCACCAGAAGGCCAGCATGCTGAAGGGGTAGAGGGGCAAGAGCGCCAGGGGGAAGCGGAAGCGCCAGAGCACGATCCCCCATAAGGCGAACCCTTCGGCCAGGGCGACAAGGGCCAGAAGGGTCACAAAGGGGGAGGTCCCGGGCGCCAGGGCGTTCCACGCCAGCGCCACCCACGGCTGCCAGGCCACCAGGAGCAGCCAGCACCAGGCGAAGACGTATTCCAGCAAGCGGAACTGGAAGACGGCGAACAGGTTCTTGCTGAAGCCCTCCACGACCTCGCGCCAGCCCCGGTACATGCGGCAGCGCATCTCCTCTGTGGCGTCCACCAGGCGCAGACGCAGCCCCTGGGCCTTGACCCTCTGGGCCAGGGCGATGTCGTCCACCGGGTTCGCGCGCACGGCGGCGTGGCCCCCGACGGCCCGGTAGGCCTCACGGCGGAAGAGGAGGAACTGGCCGTTGGCCACCGAGAGGCCAGGGAGGGGCAGGCGGTGGGCGAGTCCCACGGGCAAGAGGGAGAAAATGGACCAGTAGGCCACGGGGATGGCGAGGCGTTCCCCCCAGGAGCCCAGGTCCTGTCTGGGGAAGGCGGTGAGGAGGTCCGCCCCTTCCGCCTGGAGCGCCCCCACAGCGCGGCGCAGGGTCTGGGGGCCGTGGACCGTGTCGGCATCGGTGAAGAGGAGGAGATCCCCACGGGCAGCCTCCGCCAGTTGGTGGCAGGCCCAGTGCTTGCCCAGCCAGCCTTCGGGGACAGGCCGCCCCTGCAGGACCTTGAGCCTCCCGTCCCCGGCAGCCAGGGCTGCCAGCATCTCGCCCGTCCCGTCGCCCGATTCGTCGTCCAGCACCACCAC
>JBMFPD010000126.1:0-9151 GCA_049969295.1 Anaerolineae bacterium
AGGGAAGGGGGTGGGGGGATGGGAGAGGTCGGTCTTCCCGCGTCCCCGACTCACCAACACAAGATGCAACCGCAACCATGCGTGCACTGCCTCCGTGTGGGGCGAGAACCTCTTCCGTTGCGGTTGCATTTCGTGTTGGTTCATTTGTGCGCTCCGTCGCTTGCCCGGCATCGGCGCGGGCCGAGATCTCTAACCCCACCCCCGAACCCCCTCCCCGCGGTGCGGAGAGGGAGGCCTGGGGGAGAGGTCAGGGGGTTGTGGTATACTTCCCTCAGAGGAGGTGGTCACCATGGACAAGGTCATCATCACCGCCGCGCTCACCGGCTCTCGGACGACGAAGGCCCACAACCCTGCCGTCCCCTACACGCCCGAAGAGATCGCCCAGGAGGCCCTCGCCTGCTGGCGGGCCGGGGCAGCCGTGGTCCACATCCACGTGCGGGACCCCCAGACCGGCGCCCCCTCTATGGACCTGGCCCTCTTCCGCGAGGTTGTGGAGCGCATCCGGGCGCGCTGCGACCTCGTCCTCAACCTGACCACCAGCGGCCTGCACCTCCAGGGGCCGGACGCCCTGGAGCAGCGCCTTGCGCCGGTGACCCTGCGGCCGGACCTCTGCTCGCTGGACATCGGGTCGGTGAACTTCCGGGACCGCGTCTTCCTGAACCCACCGGAGTGGGGGGAGATGGCCGCCCGCCGGATGCGGGAGTACGGCGTCAAGCCGGAGATAGAGGTCTTTGACGTGGGGCACGTGGCCCAGGCGCTGGACCTCATCGCCCGGGGCCTGGTGGAGGAGCCGCCCTACTTCCAACTGTGCATGGGCGTGCCCTGGGGCATCCCGGGGACACCGGAGGACCTCCTCTTCCTGCGCAGGAAGCTCCCGCCCGGGGCCCCGTGGTCCGTGCTGGGGGTGGGGCGGGCCCAGTGGCCCATGGTGGCCATGGGCCTCCTCCTGGGCGGGCATGTGCGGGTGGGCTTTGAGGACAACGTCTACCTGGAGAAGGGGGTCCTGGCGGCGAGCAACGCCCAGATGGTGGAGAAGGCGGTGCGCCTGGCGCGGGAACTGGGGCGGGAGGTCGCCTCGGTGGACGAGGCGCGGGCGCTCCTGGGCCTGCGGGGCCGCGCCGGTCCCAGCCAGAGGATCACCCAGCCACCATTTCCCAAACAAACGCGATGACCAGAAAGTTGACATCAACACAAAATTATGGTATACTACTAATAGCCGTTGCCCAAATGGAAGAGAGCCTTCTCCTCGCCGGGAAGCCCGGGTGTTCCCTGCGCTCGGTGCAGGTCCTGGACGCTCTTTTCTGCAGGCGAGCGCGACACCCGCATCCTGCTCCCCAGAGCCTGCCTCAGAAACAGAGACCCTTCAGGCCACACACAGAGAAAGGGGGTGAGAGCCGCACGATCTGACTGGGAGCGCAGCCGGAGGCTGTGCTGTTCCCACGTTGGGATGGCCCATGCACGGACCGTGAGGGAGGATTGGTCCATGAACCGCAAGATCTGGATTCGGATCGCGCTGGTGCTCGCCGTGGCGGCCCTGGTCGTCACGGGCAGTGTCCTGGCCGCACCCTCGCCGGAAGCGGCCCTGGCCCGCGCTGCTCGGAACGAGAAGGTGGTCTCCTACGAAGTCCCCCTGGAAGAGCAACTGGCCACCCAGGCCATGGTGACGGAAGAAGTCATCGCCAGCGCCAAGCCGCTGCCCATGCCCGCCCTGGAAAAAGGCGCGATGCAGGAAGAGGACTTCATCGTCGGCCCTACGGGCCCCTTCGGGGCCGTCCCCGGTGGCCTTCCCGAGGGGGTTGAGGCCGAAGCGCTGGCCGCGGACCTGGCCGCGCCTGTGGTGGTGGGCGCACCGGCCAGCCTGGACGCCTACGCCTATCCGCCACCCTACACCCGCTACACCGTCAGCTACTACACTTATATGTGGAAGTACTTCCCCTGGATGACCATGGGCAAGCTCCTCTTCAAGAAGCCCGGGGATGCCTCCTGGTACTACTGCACCGCCTCGGTGATGTACGGCCGGGCCCTCTGGACCGCGGGGCACTGCGTCTACACCAAGGGGAAGGGGTGGCACACCAACATGACCTTCGTGCCCGCCTACCGCAATGGCACCGCCCCCTATGGCACCTGGACGGTCTACGCCCTGGCGACCCTCACTGGCTGGCAGAGCGGCCTGTACGCCTACGACATCGGGGCTGCGGCCGTGAGCGACCAGGGCGGCAAGGAGATCGCCCAGGTGACGGGGTACCTGGGGGCCATGTGGAACGGGAGTTCCACCCAGCACTTCCACTCCTTCGGCCTGCCCAGCAACATTCAGAGTGGCAAGTACCTGATCGCCTGTGCCGCCTCCACCAACCGGCTGGACCCCCAGTCCGGGCCTGACCCCATTGGCATCGGGTGCGACATGCTCCACGGCTCCAGCGGCGGGCCACGGCTCGTGACCTATGCGCCCTACGCCAGTGGTGCCAACAACTACGTCAACGGCGTGAACTCCTACTACTACACGGACAAGCCCAAGCAGGTCTACTCAGCCTACTTCGGCGACGGGGCCAAGAACCTCTACGACTGGGGCAAGGCCAAGTAGCAGGAGCCCTGCGCAGCAAGAGAAGCCCTGCTGGCCCCCGGGTCGGCAGGGCTCTTTTTCAGGGCGACGGGCCGCGCTTGTCGGAGCCACCCCCTCCGCGATCAAGCAAGAGCCGCCGAACGGCCGGCATGAGAGGCGGCCCCCCAACCGGCCCAGGGCTGTCTTTTACAACAAGGGAAGGCTATCACCGCCCTTCCCGGCGCAGAGGGCACGCCAGGAGGCGTGCCCTACGGTCTTGCGGGGGGACCCCTCCCCAGGCCCCCTCCTCGCACCGCGGGAGGGGGTTTGGGGGTGAGGTTAGAGGCCTCGGCCCGCGCCGACGCTGGGCGAGCGGCGGAGCCGCACAAATGACTAGCACGAAATGCAACCGCAACCGGCCGGCACCTCCTTGCCCTCTCCTCCAAAGCAGGGTATAATCCTGCCAGAAGGGATTTCTACAAGGTCCGACCTGCAGACAGATTGCACAGGAGGTTGTGAAATGGAATTCCTGACCACCCTCGGGGCGATCGTCGTCGTCTTCATCTACCTGCTGTTCTCGGCGGTCAAGATCGTCCAGGAGTACGAGCGGGGCGTCATCTTCCGCCTCGGGCGCCTGATCGGGGCCAAGGGGCCTGGCCTCTTCTTCATCATCCCCATTGTGGACCGCATGGTGAAGGTGGACCTGCGCACCGTCACGCTGGACATCCCCTCCCAGGAGGCCATCACCAAGGACAACGTGACCGTCCGGGTCAACGCCGTGGCCTACTTCCGCGTGGTCCGTCCCACCGACGCCATCGTGAACGTGGAGAACTACAAACAGGCCACCTGGCAGATCGCCCAGACCAGCCTGCGCTCCGTCCTGGGGCAGTCGGAACTGGACGAACTCCTCACCCACCGGGAGGCCATCAACCGCAGGCTGCAGCAGATCATTGACGAGGCCACCGAGCCGTGGGGCATCAAGGTGAGCATCGTGGAGATCAAGGATGTGGAACTGCCCGATGCCATGAAGCGCGCCATGGCACGGCAGGCCGAGGCAGAGCGGGAAAAGCGGGCCAAGATCATCCACGCCGAGGGCGAACTGCAGGCCGCCCAGACCCTCCGCGATGCCGCCAACACCATCGCCACAGCCCCGGCGGCCATCCAACTGCGCTACCTGCAGACCCTCACCGAGATCGCCGTGGAGAAGAACTCCACCATCATCTTCCCCGTGCCCATTGACTTCCTGCGGGTCTTCCTTCGGCCCGAAGGCGAGGCCTCACCCCAGCCTCCTGCGCCGGCAGGACAGGCCTGAGCCTCCGAAGTCTTCCGCAGACGCCTGTAGGGGCACCGCGGCGCCGTGCCCCTACGGGTCTGACCCGCGGCACGAATACAGGAGGGGCCCCTGCTGGTCGCCCCTGGGGGTTGTGGCACACAACACAGAGGCAGGGGCGATCCACGAATCGCCCCTGCCGTGCAGGATGGTTTCTTTTCCGAGAAGCGCGTGTGAAAAGGGCTCACGGCCCCTGGGCCCGGAGGCCCTGGGCGAAGAGGCGGTACCCGGAGACGGCCATCCCCTCCGCCGGCACCTGGACCTCCAGGACGAAGGTCCCTCGCCCTCCCGGGTCCAGGGTCAGGGGCTCCACGTCGGCCACGGCCATGGCCACGATGGCCTCTTCTCCGCCTGCATACAGGGTGCAGACCACCTCCACCCGCTCCGCAGGGAAGGCAGCCTGGTTCACCACTTCACCCTTGATCTGGTACCTTCCTCCGCCGAGGTCCTGCGCCTCGTGGACGGGCACCGCCACCTCTGGTGAGAACTCCAGCACCTCTGGCCCCACGGGCTGCGCCGCCACCCGCACCGAATACCGCTCCCAGGCGGCTGAGGTTTCCCGCAGGACCACCTCAAAGGGGCTGCGCGCCCCGGGCCCCAGGAGCCTCCGTGCCACCAACCCTGGCTGCCGGAGCACCGCCTCCCCTGCTGCATTGTACAGGACCACCTCCACCTGGGGGTCCGCCAGCAGGCCCGAAGAGGCGTTGACGACTTCGCCCAGCAGGCGGGAGGGCTTTCCCTCGCCCCCAGTCAGGTAGCGGATCTGCAGGACGTTCAAGTCTGGGGAGGATGCCTCCGTCACGGCGGGGGCACGCACCGCGTCCCCGCCCGGCTGGAGAGCGCGGGCTTCCATCTCCACCACAGCCGCCGTCGGAGGCGGGGGGGTCTGGGTGGGCCGCATCACCAGGAAGCCGACGATCCCCACAAGGCCGCACAGCGCGGTGAGGAGGAGCGCCAGGATGAGCCACTGCGCGCCTCCCATGCGCCGCGCGGCGCGGCCGGCGACTTCCTCGGGGGCGGGTTCTTCTGTCCACATCCCGGCGCGCAGTTCATCCACGATGCTGGGGAAGACACGCCGCGCCTCCTCCGGAGGCACGCCGCCCTCCTCCTCTGCCTCCGCGCGCTCCCGGGCCGGCACTGCGGGCTCTCGCCCCTCCAAGCGCCTCTGGAGCCACTCCACGCCCCTGGCAGGCCCCGGCAGCAGGGCCGGCACCTCCTCTTCCTGTTCCGGTTCCGGGGGCGCGGGGATGGTGATCCTCACCTCAGAAACCCCTGGGGCTTCCTCCTCCGGCCAGGCTTCGGCCACCTCCCGCGCCTCTTCCCATTCCTCTTCGGGGATGGGCTCCGGCTCCCGGCGCGGGGGCTGGGGCGGCGCGGCCCTCGCGGCTTCCTCGGCCTCCTGCTGCTGGAACCAGGCCAGGCCCGCCCGGGCGCGGGCATTGTGGGGGTTCTTCGCCAGGACGCGCTTCAGGCACCAGATGGCCTCCTGGCGGTCCAGGGTCAGGCCAGCCTTCCAGAGGAGGGCCGCCTCGTGGTCCGGGTCCTCCTGGAGGGCCTGTTCCAGATACTCCAGCGCCAGGAAGCGGTCGCCGCGCTTCGCGGCCTCCACGGCCTCGCGGACCCACTCCGCGGCGGAACTCGCGCCTTCCCTACCGACCAGGCCGCCTGTCTCCTCCGCCATGGCTCACGCTCCTCGTCCTGCTCGCGGACCAGACCTCGCGCCCTCTGCCTTCTTATATCATACCAGGACTTCGGCCGGAGTGCAAACGTTACGTCAAGTCTCTGCCGCCTCCCTCCGGAGCAGTCTGGCAATGTTCCCCTCCACCCTGTCCAGCGGCACCAGGTGCACGTCCCGTTCCCAGCGCGCCTTGATTTCCGCACAGCCCGTCTCCAGAAGGGGGCGCGACATGGTCATCCGCACTGGCACCCCCAGGAGGTCCGCGTCCTTGAACTTGACCCCTGCCCGCTCCGGGCGGTCGTCGTAGATCACCCTCCAGCCGTTCTCCTGGAGCCACCAGCGGAACTCATCCGCCGCCCCTTTCACCTCTTCGTCCCCTGGCCCGCCGATGGTCAGCAGGTAGACATCTGCCGGAGCGACGTCCACGGGCCAGAGGAGCCCGTCGTCATCGTGGTTCCGCTCCGCCAGCGCGCCCATCGCAGCCTCCAGGTTCAGGCAGCCGGCTGCAGCGGCCCACCCTACTTCCCTCCCCTCCCTGTCCAGGTAAAGCCCCCCAGCGCGCTCCTGGACTTCCACGCGGGCCAGTTCCACGGCCTGCACCAGGCGAAGGGCTTCTCCGCAGCGCGGGCACGGATCGCCCTCTTCCACCCGGGCCAGGTCCAGAACCCGGTCGGGCTGGAAATCCCGCCCCGGGTTGACGTGGAGGAGGTGAAACTCCTCCCGGTTGGCGCCAGCCACCAGGTTCCGGGCCCGCATGGCCGAGGGGTCGGCCCAGACCGTCACCCCCCGCAGCCCAACGGGCGAGGCATAGCCGGCCACCGCTCCCACGCGAGCGAGTTCCCCCTCCGTGCTGGGCCGGGGCACCTGGCCTCCCAGCGCACGGGCCACCTTGGCCTCGTCCACCGTTCGGTCGCCTCGCAGGACCAGGCACAGGACCTGCCCCTCCACCGTGTAGAAGACCGACTTCAGGGTCCTGGAAGGAGGCAGTTGCAAGAACGCTGCCAGGTCCGCGATGGTGGTCGTCCCGGGAGTCGCCACAGGCTGCACAGGTTCCAGGGGCTCGTCGGGGGCCTCCGGCCAACCGATCCCAGCGGCCGCGCGCTCCGCAGCGTACCCGCAGGCCCCGCACTCCGCCACCTCCCGCTCCCCTGCCGGGTGCTCCCAGACACAGGTCCAGGCCTCTCCTCTGCTCTGGGCTCCTGCGGCTTCCAGCCAGCGCCCGACCAGGCCCAGCCGCAGGAGGAGGTTCCCCCACTCCTTCCGCAGCCTGTCCAGGAAGCGGTCCCGCTCCTCCGCCGTGCCCAGGGCAGCAAAGGCCCAGGCGGCGAAGGCCGCGGAACCGCCGAAGAGCCCCCGGCGCGGTGTGGCGGGTTCCCGCGCCCCTTCGCCCAGGGCGAAAAGCAGGGCCGGCAGTTGCCGGTAGGAGCGGATCTCGGCCGCAGCCAGGGCTGCCAGGGCCTTCCAGGGCGCGCCCCAGCCCTCCTCCCCGCGCGGGAGGACCTCCAGGCCCCCCAGGCCTACCAAGCCCTGGCGCGCCAGGGCCGCCAGGCGCTGCAGGACCCGCACACCCCACGGCAGCCACCACGTCCCCCGGCCAGGGCGTTCCTCCAGGAACCTCCCCCGCAGGAGGAACGCATATCCTGGCAGGCTCACCCCCGCTGGCGTCTCCCTCAGGGTCTTGAAAGGCATCTGGGAAAGCCGCATGAGCACCTCCGTGCGTTCCGGTCAGTTGCGGTACATAGGTACGGCGCCCCGCCTGAGCCCAGCAAGGCCCCTGCCGCAAGCGGATGGAGGGCGTGGCGCGCTCCTATTGGAGCGCCGCAGCCAGCGCCTCGGCCACGTCCCACACCTCCAGGCCCTCTGAGGCGGCCGTGTGCCGGGCAAAGCTCCCCTTGCAGGTGGGGCAGGCCGTGACCAGGTGGTCCGCCCCCGCCGCCTGGGCCAGGGCCACCACCTTCTTCCCCGCTTCCACGGCCACCCGCAGGTCCAGGCCGCCCATGCCCCCGCCCGCGCCGCAGCAGAAGGCCCGCTCCCGGTGGTGGAACATCTCCACCAGGTGCACGCCGGGCAGCCGCCTCAGCAGTTCCCGCGGGGCGTCGTACTGACCCAGCCCCCGGCCCAGGGCGCAGGGGTCGTGGTAGGTGGCGTGCCAGTTCAGCGCGTGGCCCGGGACAAGGCGTCCCTCCTCCAAAAGGCCCAGGAGGAACGTCGTGTGGTGCAGCCACTCCACGCCCTCGGGGAGCGCGAGCCCCAGGCGGGGGTAGACATCCCGCACCATGCGCAGGCAACTGGGGCAGGTGAAGACGACGCGCCGCGCCCCGCTGGCCCGCACCGCCTCGAGCAGGGCCTCGGCGGAGGCGCGGGCCTCGTCCACGAAGCCCAGGGCCCGCAGCGGATCGCCGCAGCAGGCTTCCTCCCGCCACACGGTGAAGGACTGGCCCGTAGCCCCCATCAGGGCCAGCACCGCCCGGGCGATCTCCACCTGGCGGTAGAGGGTGTTGCAGCCGAAGAGGAGGAGCACCTCGGCCTGGTCTGGCAGTGAGGCGATCAGGTCCCCGAGGGCAGTCAGGCGGCGTTCGCGCGGCTCCCCCAGGGGGTTGCCCAGGCTGCGGACGTGCGCGGCCATCTGACGCGCCGGCTCCGGGGCCAGTCCCGCCCGGACAGCGTCTTGCCTGGCGGCTTCTATGACCGCCGGGACGTCCCACCCGGGCTCGCACCAGGCCGTGCACAGCCCACAGAGGCAGCAGGCGTAGAGGTGCGCCACTTCGTCCGGTCGGAAGTGCCCCCGGGCCCACCCCTCCCAGGCGAAGCGGCACTTCTCGTTGGGCGTGTCAGCCTCCGAGCGGGTGACGGTGGCCACCGTGCAGACGTGGCGGCACAGTTTGGGGCAGAGGGCGCACATCTCGGCGGTTGCGCGCAGGGCCTCCTCGTTCATGCTTCCCTCCCCTCCAACCCCAGTTTGCCGGGGTTCAGGATGTTGTGGGGGTCCAGGAGGCGCTTGACCGCCTGGAGCGTGGCGAAGGCTGCGCCGAACTCCTCCGGCATGAACTCTCCCAGGGTCAGGCCGACACCGTGGTGGTGGTTGATGGTCCCGCCCAGGTCCAGGATGACGCGCAGGGCGTCCCGCTGGATGCGGAAGTAGAGGCCCGCGGCTGTCTCGTCGTCCGGCGCGCCCATGCACAGGACGTAGGGGTACATCATCCCCCCGGTGGGGTACCAGTGGGAGAAGTGGGCGGCGAAGAGGAGGCCCTCATAGCGGGAGAGGGCCTGGCCCATCTTCTCGTGCACCGCCCGCAGGTAGTCAAAGGAGCCAGCCGTGTCCATCACCGTGCCGATGGTCCACCCTTCCTCGCTCTTGAGGAGGAGGTTCTCCGCCGTGGGGTAGGCGGAGGTGTAGCGGTGCTCCCACCACTCCTCGCCGGGTCCGGGCCCCAGGTCCTCGCCGCCCAGGGCCTGCACGAGCCGCAGGGCCTCTCCCTCCTCCGCCTCCACCTGCGCCGCGAAGCCGTCAAAGCACCAGACCATGAGGGCCCCGGCCCTCCTGTACAGGAAGAGGCTTTCCAGTTCGTCGGAGAGGCGCATGGCCGCCGGGCGCAGCCCCCGC
>JBMFPD010000127.1:0-8904 GCA_049969295.1 Anaerolineae bacterium
AGCGCAGGCGCTCCACGGCGGAGAGGAGCCCCTCTGCATACCACCACCCCTCATCGGTGGCGTGGAAGTACAGGGGGTTGGTGGGCCAGCCCCGCTCCGGATGGTAGATGCCCTTGATGAGGCCGTGCCCAGCGTGGCCGTAGGGGTCCACCAGGCCGGGCATGAGGATCTGGTGGCGGCCCCCCAGATAGAGCCTGGCCTGGTACCCGCGGAGGATTTCCTCGCGCGGTCCGACGGCCACGATGTGTTTCCCCTCCACAGCCACGGCCCCGTCCTGGATCACCCGATCCTCCCGGTCCATTGTCAGGACCCAGCCGGCCTCCACGACGAGGTCCACCGAGCGCGGTCCGTTCTGGCGCGTGGCTTCGCATTCCATCATGGGATGCAGGTCACTCCTGCTTTTTCCTGGTGCTGGACCATATTGGCTGTTGACGATAAGTCATTCCGAGCAAAGGGGCGGGGAAGTAGGGGCGCACGGCCGTGCGCCCCTACAAGGCCGTGCCGCGGCGCGGGTGTAGCGTCGGTGGGAGCGGTTCATGAATCGCCTCCTGTCATCCCTCGTTCCCCAGCCATGGCTTCAAATCAGGTCCAGGACGGGGCGGCGAGCACCTCCTTGAGGGTATCGCATACATAGCCGACGTCGTCCAGCCCCAGTTCGGGGTCCACCGGCAGGCAGAGGAGTTCTTTGCCCAGCATCTCCGTCACGGGCAGCCGGTCGGCTCCGGGGAGGTTCCTCCCCTGGTACACTGGTTGCAGGTGGACCGGGGGCACGTAGTGAAGGGCGGCCTGGATGCCCCGTTCTCGCAACTGGTGGTGAGCGCGGTCCCGGTCCTGCCTGCGGACGCGGACCGTATAGGTCCGGAAGATGGGTTCCGACTCCGGGCGGAAAGCCGGCAGCGAGAGGCCGGGCACAGAGGCCAACCCCTCGGCGTACCACTGCCCGATGCGCCGGCGCTTCTCGCTCCACTCCTGAAGGTAGGGCAGTTTGACCAGGAGGACCGCGGCGTCCACCGGGGCCATCCGCAGGTTGTACCCCTCCGCCACGTGGTGGTAGGTCACGGGCGGGGCCTCGGGGATCCCTGGCTCCAGGCCATATCCGCTCAGGAGGGCCACCCGCTCCCAGAGGTGCGGGTGCGGTGTGACCACCATGCCGCAGGGTCCCAGGGCCTCGAAGGGCTTGTAGGGCGCGAAACTGAAGACGGCGACGTCGGCGAAGGCCCCCACGGGCTTTCCGTAGTCCCGGGCCCCCACGGCGAGGGCCGCGTCCTCCACGATGAACAGGCCGTGTCGGTCGGCGATCTCCCGCAGGCGGCGGACATCGGCTGGGTGGCCGTAGAGGTCCACAGGCAGGAGAGCCCTGGTGCGCTCTGTGATGAGGGGTTCCACCAGGTCAGGGTCCATGGTGTAATCCGAGGCCCGCACGTCGCAGAGGACAGGCACGGCCCCGCAGTGGGAGATGGCCGCGGTGGTGGCGATGTCGGAGTTCCCCACGGTGATGACCTCATCCCCGGGCTGCACCCCGCAGGCGAGTAACCCCAGCCGGAGCCCTGCCGAGCCGGACTGCACGGCGACGGCATAAGGGTACCCCATGGCCTCCGCGAAGCGCTGCTCAAACGTCCGCACGATCTGCCAGGCAGCCCAGGGATCGCCGAAGAGGACCGGGTCTAGGGCCTTCAGGATCTGCCCCCTCAGGCGGCGGTTGACGCGCGGGGCGTGGGAGCGGGGAACAAGCCAGGCTCCCTTTACAGGAGAAGGATCGTCCTGATGTCCAGCCGGAAGTTGCTTTTCACCCGCAGGCACAGAGGGATCTCCTCGGGGTGCTCTCACGGTGAGAAGGCAGGCAGCAGGTCCTCCCGGACTCCTTCCATCAGGCCGAAGAAGCAAACCCGGTCATCAATCCGCACCGAAGGTCGGGTGCGGAGGCCGAAGACCACCCCCTCATCAGGTGCTCTCACGGTCTCCAGGACATCGCCATAAAGGTTTCGGATGTGCCCCAGTACCGTGCCCTTGGGGACTTTGCTTCCGAACTCTATGCTGGGCTCTGCCACCCAGAGTCCTGTGAAGTTCGCCAGGATCGCCTTCTGCTGTGTTCCTTACAAGGATGCCGCCTCGCCCCACCTCTCCAGGGCGGGCCGCTGCCGTGCCAACCCGTATCTCGCCCCATGTCGCTCCTTGGGACATCATGTACCCCTCTCCTCACGGACTATGAGTGGCGCCTTCCCGGCCGGTTGGGAGACGTGGGACCTGGAGGGCCAGGCCGCTGAAGCACTGGCCCTCCAGGCTTGCCTGCGGACCTACTTCTCCAGCCAGGCCCACTTCACCGGCCAGATGGTCTGGGCGGGATCCAGGTACAGGCCCTTCACGTAGGAGCGGGTCGCGATGGTGGCCTTGCCCTGGAACAGGTAGATGGCGATGGCGTCGTCCCACACCTGCTTGATGACCTTGGCGTAGATGGCGTTGCGCTCTTCCAGGGTGGGAGCCTTGTCACCCTCGGCGATCCAGGCATCCACCTGCTCGTTGCAGTAGTGCGAGTAGTCCCAGTACTTGGGCGGCCACGCGTCGCAGGCGTAGTAGGTCTTGAGGGGATACTCGGCGTCGCCAGTGAAGGTGCCCCAGGAGAGGTTGCACAGGTCGTAGTGCGGGTAGCCGGGGTCCGTCAGAGGCTTGTTGAGTTCGGCGAGGAAGGTGGCGGTGTCCACGATGTCAATGTTCACCTGGATCCCCACGGCCTTCAGGTACCCCTGCACCATCTCGGCGGTCTCAATGTCACCGGGGGTGACGCCCTTGCGGGTCCGCAGGGTGAGGACGAGTTCCTTGCCGTCCTTGTCCCGGATGCCGTTCCCGTTGGTGTCCACCCACCCTGCCTCGTCCAGGAGGGCCTTGGCCTTCTCTGGGTCGTACTCGTAGTAACCGGCCTCCGTGTACCCGCTCACCGCAGGGGTGACGAGGAAGGCCTTGGCAGGCTCGGCGTACCCCATGAAGATGGTGCGGGCCATGGTCTCCTTGTCCACGGCGTAGTTGAGGGCCTTGCGGATGCGCACGTCATCCAGGGGCGGGTTGGAGAGGTTGATGGCCAGGTAGTAGTACCGGGAACTGACGCCAGCGAGGATGTCAATGTCAGGGTTGAACTTGAGCCGCTCCATGTCCTGGATGGAGAGGAACCCGGCCACATCCACCTCGCCCGCCTCCAGCATGATGGCCCGGGTGTTGCTATCGGGGACCACCCGGTAGATGATCTCATCCAGGTAAGGCAGGCCCTCCCGCCAGTAGTTGGGGTTCCTCTTCAGTTTCAGGTACTCGTTGGGGACGTATTCCTCCACCATGAAGGGGCCGGTCCCCACCGCCTGGCTCTTGAGGGCGTCGTCGCCGATCTTCTCCACAAAGGTGGGGCTGTACATGGAGAAGGTCTTGATGTGGAGGACGTTGTAGATCCCCGGATAGGGCCGCTTCAGGGTCACCCGGACCGTCAGGGGGTCCACCACCTCAATCTTGTCAAAGGGGATCATGTCCCACATGGGCAACTTCTTCTCAATCTTCCGCTCCAGGTTCCACTTGACCACCTCGGCGTTGAAGTCCGTGCCGTCATGGAACTTGACCCCAGACTGGAGGGTCCAGGTGTGGACCAGCCCGTCGTCGGAGACCTTGATGTCCTTGATGAGGAGGGGCTTGATCTCGCCGGTGGCATCCCGGTCCACCAGGGTCTCGTAGAACTGCTGCACGATCTCGTTCAGGCCGAACTGGTTGACGCCGTTGCAGTCCAGGTGCACGATGCCGGGCACGGCGACGGTCAGGGTCCCCCCGTACCTGGGCTTGCCCTTCTCGGGGGTCACCTCCACCACCACTGTCTGGACCACCGGCTTTTCCACTACCTTCTCTTTTTCCACCACCACGGTCTGGACGACCGGTTTTTCTACCACCTTCTCCTTCTCCACCACCACGGGGGTGGGGGCGGGACCGCACGCCGAAAGGAGCAACGCGGTCAGGGCCAGCAGCACAGGGACCACACGCCAGGCTTTCATCTGGTCACCTCCTCCTCATTTCTTGAGACAGACAACCTCCAGGCGAAGCAGAGGACCCCGAAAAGGTTTTCCTGCACTTCCCTACACACCACCTCCTTTCCCCGCTTCTCTCCCGGCTCCCCGCCTTCAGCGGGCGTGCCCTTTCACCTGCGGCGACGGAGCCGAGGGTCCAGGGCGCTGCGCAAGCCATCCCCAAAGGTGTTGTAGCCGAAAACCACAAGCGTCAGGGCCAGGCCCGGGAAGATCATCACGTGGGGGGCGATGCGGGCCCATTTCATGCTATCCTGCAGCATGGAGCCCCACTCCGGGGTCGGCGGTGCCACCCCCAGGCCCAGGAAGCTCAACGCGGCAGTGGTGAGGATGGCGCTGGGGATGAGGAGGCTCACCTGCACGATGATGGGGGCCACGATGTTGGGGAGGATGTGCCGCCTCAGGATCTGCAGGTCGGAGACCCCCAGGCAGATGGCCGCCTCCACGTAGGCATTCTCCTTGACAGAGAGGGTGAGGCCGTGGGCCAGGCGGGCGAACTCCGGCAACTGCCCGATGGCCACAGCCACCACCACGTTCTCAATCCCCGAGCCGAGGATGGAGATAATGGCCAGAGCGACGATGATCCCCGGGAAGCAGAGCATGACGTCCACCAGGCGCATGAGGGGGGTCTCCAGCCAACGGTACCACCCGGCCACGGTGCCGAGGCTCACCCCTCCCACTGCCGCCAGGCCCACGGCTGAGAAGGAGACCAGGAGGGAGATGCGCGCCCCGAAGATGATGCGGCTCAGGATGTCCCGACCCAGGTAATCGGTCCCCAGGAGGAACTCCCGGCTGGGAAGTTGCAGGCCGTGCTGGGGCGAGATGGCGTTGGGGTCCCTGGGTGCCACCCAGGGAGCCAGCGCGCCCAGGACCAGGAAGGCGATGACGATGAAAGCCCCGACGGCCGCGAGCCTGTGCAGCCGCACGAAGCGGCTGATGGCCTTGCCCCAACGGGTCCAGAGCCTCTCTTCCCGGTCCACAAACCCCGTGGCCAGGGTAACGGCAGACGTACGCTCACCCATACCGAATCCTCGGATCAATGACGCTGTACAGGACGTCCACGATCAGGTTGATCAGCACGAAGGCCGTCCCGAACACCAGGAGGACTCCCTGGACGATGGGGATGTCCCGTTGTTCCACGGCGGTGACGAGGAGCCGCCCCATGCCAGGCCAGGCGAAGACCGTCTCGGTGACCACGGCACCGCCCAGCATGTACCCGAACCGGAGGCCCACCACGGTGGTGATGGGGATAAGGGCGTTCCGCAGGATGTGGCGCAGGAGCACCATCCGCTCCGGGAGCCCCTTCGCCCGGGCCGTGCGCACGTAGTCCTCGCCGAACACCTCCAGGAGGGCGGAGCGGGTCATGCGGGTGATGAAGGCGATGGAGTAGACCGAAAGGCAGAAGGTGGGCATGAGGTAGTGCTTCCAGGTCTGGCTGCCAGCCGTGGGCAGGATGTGCAGCCGGAGGCTGAAGATGTACATGAGGATCAGGGCCAGCCAGAACACGGGTGTGGAGATGCCCACCAGGGCCAGGATGCTGAAGAGGTAGTCCCAGAACCGCTCCTGTTTGAGGGCGGCGATGATGCCCATGGTGAGGCCGGTCACGATGGCCAGGGAGATGGCAGCCAGGGAGAGTTTGACGGTGTTGGCAAACCGGGAGGAGATCTCCACGATGACGGGCCGGCGCGTGATGTACGACCGCCCCAGGTCCCCCCGGGCGAGGTTCTTCAGGTACTCTATGTACTGGATGTGGACGGGCTTGTCCAACCCCAGTTCTTTGCGGACCGCCTCCAGCGTCTCCCGGGTCGCCTGCTCCCCGGCGTACATCTGCGCTGGGTCGCCGGGGATGACGCGAAAGGCCAGGAAGACCAGCGTGACGACCAGGAAGACAGTGGGTATGCTGACCAGAACTCGCCGGATAAGATATCTGGTCACGGGCTTTCCCCCTGAGGGCTAGGGCCAGACTCCTGTGCCTTAAATGCCCTTTTCTGGCGGAGGTGTTCTCGCTTGGGGGGAACACCGGAGCTCTTCCCCGGTGCTCCCCCCGTTGCGGTTGCATCTTGTGTTGGTGAGTCGGGGACGTGGGAAGACCGACCTCTCCCATCCCCCCACCCCCTTCCCTCCCCGATGCGGGGAGGGAAGGGGGTGCCGCCGAAGGCGGCGGGGGTAGGGTGAGGTTCACCTCAAAAGGTGCAACCGAGTCACGTCCTACCCCTTCCGCCCCACCCAGAGGATGGGTGAGGAGAGGGACGCCGGCAGCCGGGTCCGCAGGCGCCCCCAGGCCCCCAGAGGGCCTTCGGAAGCCACCGGAAAGGGGCGACACTCCAGCAGGCGGACGCCGGCCCCCTCCAGAGCCAGCGTGATATCCAGGGGGTTGCACAGCCACACCGCGTCGTAGTCCGCACCGTAGCCCAACTGGTAGTAGAGGTTGGCGTGGGCAAAGTCGGCCTCCCTCGGCGCGAACAGCGGTTTCCGCCGCGCCGCGATGGTCAGGAGGAGGCGCAGGTCCCGGACCAGGAGTGCGAACGACTCGCCCGCCGTCTCCCCGCTCTCCGGACCGTAGCGCGGCAGGCGCTGGCGGCTGAAGAACCGCTTCAGGGGGCGAAAGGGGGAGAGGAGGTTGGGGAAGGTGAGCACCAGCACGCCCCCAGGCCTGAGCACCCGCGCCAGTTGGCGCAACATCGGCTCCGGGTCTGCCACGTGCTCCACCGCGTTGACGGCGGCCACCGCATCAAAGGCACCGTCCCGGAAGGGCAGGAAGGGGCCGGGGCCGTTCTGTACGAAGGCCAGGTGGTCGGTACCGCCATGTCGCTCCAGGGCATCGCGCAGGAAAAGGTGGGAGATGTCGCTTCCGACAACCTGGTACCCCATCCCCGAAAGGAGCCGAGCAAACTCCCCCGTGCCGCACCCGAAGTCCAGCACCCTGGGGCCGGCCTGCGGCGGCATGTAGCGCCACAGCGCGGCACGGGCCACCTGGGCATAGGTCCGGCCCCCCGAGAGGCGCAGCCGGTCCCTGTACTCTGCCGAGGTCGCGTAGAACTCTTCCGCCTCGCCCATGCGAGACGAATCAGGCAAAGGGAAACTGTCCTGGCTTTCTTGGTGCACGAGGCCCCGACCTTCCAGGAAGCCCGACAACGAAAAGCGGGGGCTCAGCCCTTGCGTGCCGAGCCCCCCCTCCCGAGAGAAACGACGGACCCCCGTCAGCGAGTACTCTTGCCCGAAAGGACCACCGGAATCGTCTTCAGGAGGATCTGCAGGTCCAGCCACAGGGAACTGTGTTCAATGTAGTAGATATCCAGCCGGACCATCTCGTCAAAGGTGAGGGTGCTGCGGCCGCTCACCTGGACAAGCCCCGTCAACCCCGGCAGGGCCTCCAGCCTCCGGTGCTGCCAGGGCGCTGCGGCCTCCATCTCGTAACTGACCAGCGGCCGAGGCCCCACGAAACTCATCTCCCCCTTCAGGATGTTCCACAACTGCGGGAGTTCGTCCAGGCTGGTCTTGCGCAGGAAGCGTCCTACCCGCGTCACCACATCCTCATGGGGGGGCTTGAAGATGGTCCGTCCCGTGTGGTTTCCGTTCACATAATCCCGGCCAAAGGCCCGGTGGAGTTCTTCCTTCCCGTGGTTGTGGACCATGGAGCGGAACTTGTAGCAGGTGAACCGCTTGCCGCCCTTGCCCATGCGCTCCTGGGCGAAGATGACCGGCCCGGGCGAGTCCAACTTGATGGCCAGGGCGATGGCTGCCAGGACCGGGGAGAGGAGCACGAGCCCCACGAGGGCGAGCACAAAGTCCAGAGCGCGCTTCGTCCACCGGTAGAGCGGCCTCGCTTCCAGCGCGTACCGCGGTACCGGTCCGACCCTGAAGTTCTGGGCCATCGCCCTCTGCACCCAGGGGGCCTCCTGCATCCTGCCTTCTATCATGTGGGCGCTTCTCCGTTGGTTCAGCACAGGTCCTCTGTTGAGGCCCCGCCAAACTCGCAGGGCCGGGCGGGGTTCCTGCTTCCTCTTCCACAGCCAGTATACCAGGTGAACTTGAAAAAAGGATGAAAACAGAGGTCCCCGTCCATGACAAAATTGTCATGGACGGGCTGTCTCGTTTGTGCGAAAGGAAAGGCTGTCACCGCTCTTCCCAGCGCAGAGGGCACGCCAGGAGGCGTACCCTACGGTCTGCCTTCCGGTCAGCGGCGTCTTCGGGTGTCCGCCTCCCCCACGGTCTGGGAGACTCAGGCCCCCACTTCCACCAGGGCGTCCACAGCCCGCACACCCTGCCCCTGTGGAAGCACCATGAGGGGGTTGATGTCCAGGGCTCGCACCAGGTCGCCCAGGTCCACCGCCAGTTGCGAGAGGCGCACCAGGGCATCGGCTAGCGCGTCCACGTCCGCCGGGGGACGCCCGCGGAACCCCTGGAGGAGCCGGGCCCCCCGGGTCTCGCGGACCATCTCCAGAGCCTCCTCTCGGCTCAGGGGCGGGAGGCGCAGGGCCGAGTCCTTCAGGAGTTCCACCAGGATGCCGCCCGACCCGAAGACCACCACTGGGCCGAAGTCCGGGTCCCGCAGCACCCCCAGGATGACCTCCACCGCAGTGGGCGGGACCATCTCCTGGACCAGCACGCCCTCCAGCCGGGCCCTGGGGTGGTGGCGCTTCGCGGATTCCACGACCTCCCGGAAGGCCTGGACCACCGCCCCTTCATCCCGAAGGCCCACCCGCACACCCCCGACCTCCGTCTTGTGCAGGATGTCGGGGGAGAGGACCTTGAGCACCACAGGGAAGCCGACAGCACGGGCCTGCTCCACGGCTTCTTCGGCCGTGGTGGCGACCGCTTCTTTGGGGCCGGGGATGCCGTAGGCCGCGAGGAG
>JBMFPD010000128.1:0-8882 GCA_049969295.1 Anaerolineae bacterium
CCACCAGTTCCACGCCGCACCCCACGCTGCAGACCGCGCACACGCTCTTGACCCGTTCTACGTCCTTCTCCAGGCCGCGGTAGGCACTGCGGCGGTCCATCAGCGCGCCGGTGGGGCAGACCTGGAGGCAGGTGCCGCAGGAAAGGCAGGTGGACTCGCCAAAGGGGACGTTCAGGTCGGCGCAGATCATGGTGTTGGCGCCCCGCTGCCGCACCCCCAGGGTGTAGTTGCCCACCAGTTCCCCGCAGGCCCGCACGCACCGCCGGCACAGGATGCAACGGTTGTGATCCATGACGAAGTAGGTCCGCGAGGCATCCACCGGCAGGGGGGTGAAGGGGCGGGGGTACTTCCAGTAGTCCAGGCCGTAGCGGTAGGCCAGAGCCTGCAGTTCGCAGTCGCCGCTCATCTGGCAGTACATGCAGTAGTGGTTCCGCTCAGAGAAGAGGAGGTACAGGACGAAGCGGCGGGCCTCCACCACCTTGGGGGATTCGGTGAAGACCTCCATCCCCTCCGAAACGGGGAAGGTGCAGGCTGGCTGCAGGGTCCGCTGGCCCGTGATCTCCACCAGGCAGACGCGGCAGGCCCCATAGGGCTTCACCGCCGGGTGGTGGCACAGCCTGGGGATGTCCACTCCGGCGTCCAGGGCTGCCTCCAGCACCGTCTGCCCGGGCTTGGCAAGGATTTTCTGACCGTTGATGGTGATGTTCACCGTGGCCATGCGTCGTTTCGCCTCCTTCGCGCTTCACCCTTCGGTCTGGGCCTCGGGGGGCCCAGACCGAAGGCGCGTTTTGCCTTCCGTTACGCTGAAACTTCCTGCCCCTGCTCGGCCCTGGTGGCCTCCATGGAGATGCCGCGCATGCTTTCCAGCCACTCCAGGTCGCAGCGCAGGCAGCGCTTGCACTCCTCGCGGATGGTCTCCTCGTCCAGGAGGAGCTCCACCTCCCGGAAGTTGCCGCGGCGGGCCTCCACGTCCAGGAACTTGGGCGCGGGCCGCCTGGCCTCCGCGTAGGCATCCAGGTTCCAGGTCAGCGCGGGGTAGTGGTAAGGCGGGTTGTAGTCCACCTTCTCCACCTGGCCGGTGCGCAGGTAGTGGTCCACCGCCATGGCCACCCGGTTCCCCTGGGCCACCGCCTCGATGACCGAGGCCGGCCCGGACACGGCGTCGCCCGCGGCGAAGACGCCCGGCCGCGTGGTCGCCAGGGACTTGCTCACCTTGAGGGTGGCGTCGCGGTTGAACTCCAGGCCGTCGCCATCGGCCCAGGAGGTGTCGGTCCGCTGGCCGATGGCCGGGATGAGGACGTCCACGTCCAACTGGAAGACCGCGCCCTCCACCGGCACCGGGCGGCGGCGGCCGGAGCGGTCGAACTCGCCCAGTTCCTGCTGCTGCAGTTCCACGGCTGTGACCCGCTGCGGCCCCAGGACCCGCACGGGGTTGGTGAGGAAGTGGAAGACGATCCCCTCTTGCTCGGCCGCCTCCACCTCTTCCTTGTAGGCCGGCATGTCCTCGCGGGTGCGACGGTAGATGACGTGCACCTTCTGGGCCCCCAGGCGCCAGGCAGTGCGGGCCGCGTCAATGGCCACGTTGCCGCCACCCACCACGGCCACCCGCTTGCCGGTCAGGTCGGGGGCCTTGCCCAGAGCCACGTCCCGCAGGAAGTCCACGCCGTGGTAGACGCCTTCCTTATCCTCCCCGGGGATGCCCAGGCGCTGGCTCTTGTGCGCGCCGATGGCCAGGACCACAGCCTTGTACCCCTGGCCGTTCATCAGGTCGTCCAGGGTGAAGTCCCGGCCCAGGGCCTTGTTGCAGACGATCTCCACGCCGGCCCGCTTGATGTTCTCAATCTCAAAGTTCAGGACGTCCCGGGGCAGGCGGTACTCGGGGATGCCCACGGCCATCATGCCGCCGGGCACCGGCAGGGCCTCAAAGACGGTGACCCCGTAGCCCATCTGGGCCAGGCGGAGGGCCGCCGTGAGGCCCGCGGGCCCAGAGCCCACCACCGCCACCTTCTCCGGCCGCGGCTCGCCCCGCCTGGCCGGCGTCCAGGGGTGGTCCACCTCGTGGTCGGCCATGAAGCGCTTGATCTGGCGGATGGCCACTGGCTCGTCCAGGTCGCCCCGACGGCAGCGGGACTCGCAGAAGGCCGGGCAGACCCGCCCGCAGATCATGGCGAAGGGGTTGCGCTCGCGGTGGATCTCCAGGGCCTCGGCGTAGCGCCCCTCGGCCACCAGGGAGACGTACGAGGGCACATCCACCCCGGCGGGGCAGGCGTTCAGGCAGCGGGCCACCGTCAGTTCCTTGCAGACCCCTGCCGGGCAGCGCTTGTCCTCAATGTGGGCGAGGAACTCGTGCTCAAAGTAGCGGAGGGCTGCTTTCACCGGGCCAGGGGTCAACTGGCCCAGGGCGCAGAGGGAGCCGGCCTCCATCTGGGCCGAGATCTCCCGGATGGTGTCCAGGTCCTCCAGGCGGCCTTCGCCGGCGCAGATGCGGTTGAGGATCTCCAACATGCGCCGCCCGCCCACGCGGCAGGGGACGCACTTGCCGCAACTCTCCGCCGTGGCGAAGGTCAGGAAGAAGCGGGCGAACTCCACCATGCAGGTGTCTTCGTCCACCACGATCATGCCGCCGGAGCCCATGACCGCGCCCACTTCCTTGAGGGAGTCAAAATCCACCTGCACGTTCAGGTGCTCGGCCGGGATGCACCCGCCCAGGGGGCCGCCGGTCTGGACGGCTTTGAACTTCTTGCCGTTGGGGATGCCCCCGCCGATGTCAAAGATGATCTCGCCCAGGGTGATCCCCATGGGGACCTCCACCAGGCCGGTGTTGTTCACCTTGCCGGTGAGGGCGAAGATGGCGGTGCCAGGGCTGCGGCGAGGGCCGATGCTGGCGAACCACTCGGGGCCGTTGAGGATGATCTGGGGCACGTTGGCGTACGATTTCACGTTGTTGATGTTGGTGGGCTTGCCCCAGAGGCCCGACACGGCCGGGAAAGGCGGCCGCGGCCGCGGCTCGCCGCGCCGGCCCTCAATGGAGGCCAGGAGGGCCGTCTCCTCGCCGCAGACGAAGGCCCCCGCTCCCTCCTTGACCTTCAGGTGGAAGGAGAAGTCGGTCCCCAGGATGTTGTCGCCCAGGAGGCCGTACTCCTCGGCCTGCTGGATGGCCCTGTACAGGCGCTTGATGGCCAGGGGGTACTCGGCTCGGCAGTAGATGTACCCCTCTTTGGCGCCGATGGCGTAGCCAGCGATGATCATCCCCTCCAGGAGGCTGTGGGGGTCGCCTTCAATGATGCTGCGGTCCATGAAGGCGCCCGGGTCGCCCTCGTCGGCGTTGCAGACGACGTACTTGGGCTGGCCCGGGGCCCGATAGGTGAACTCCCACTTGAGGCCCGTGGGGAAGCCCGCACCGCCGCGTCCCCGCAGGCCCGAGGCCTTGATGGTCTCAATGACCTGCTCCTGGGTCATCTCGGTGAGGACCTTGCTCAGCGCGGCGTAGCCATCCCGGGCGATGTATTCCTCAATGTTCTCCGGGTCGATGATGCCGCAGTTCCGCAGGGCAATGCGCAACTGCTTCCGGTAGAAGGGGATCTCCCCGTAGTGGGGGATGGCCTTGTGGGCAGCCGGCTCCTGGTAGGCCAGGCGCTCCACCACACGCCCCTTGAGGAGGGTCTCCTCCACCACCTGGGGCACATCCTCCGCCCGCACCTGGCAGTAGAAGATCCCCTCCGGGTAGACCATCATGACAGGGCCCATAGCGCAGAAGCCCCGGCAGCCGGTCTGGATCACCTGGACCTCACCCTCCAGGCCGCGCCGGGCGATTTCTTCTCGTAGGGCCGAAAGCACGGCCTGCGAGCCCGAGGCGGTGCAGCCCGTGCCGCCGCAGACCAGCACGTTGGCCCGATACAGGGGTTCAGCCATTACGCGTTCCTCCTTGCTGTGGTCACGTGCAACCGTGGATGGAGCGCCCTAGAAGTCGCGGTAGACCACCTCTTCGTAGATGCGCTCCACGTATTCCTTGTGCTTCACCTCTTCCTTGGCCAGGAGCGAGAAAAGGTCCTGTACTGGGCCGGGGTCCACCAGGGCGGCCATCTGCTGGTAGAAGGCGCCGGTGGCCTCCTCCCGCTTCATGGCCACGATGAGGACGTCCTGCAGGTCCGAGTCCTCCGAGAGAGGCCGGGCCTCCAGGAACTCCCCGATCTGGAGGTCCCGCACCTCTTCCCGCTTGCTCAGGCGCACAGCCCAGTCCAGGTTCCCGGCCAGAAGGCCCTCCAGTTTGGCCTTGTGCTGCTTCTCCTGTTCCGCCAGGTCGGCCAGGCCGGCCCTGGCGGCCGGGTCCTTGATCCGCCTGCTGGCGGAGGTGTAGAGGGCGTACGACGCTTCTTCCACTTTGATGGCCTGCTGCAGGATCTCCTGGATGCGCTCCGTCATGGCTCAGCCTCCTGCCCCGCCAGGGCTCTTGGGGATGCGGCCCACGACCCACTCCTCCACGACGCGGCCGTTGACGAGGTGTTCCTCAATCAGACGGGGCACCATGTGGGGCTTGATGTTGCCGTAGGTGATGCGGTCGCCCCCGGCCTGCTCGATGTCCACCAGGGGCTCGTAAGCGCACATGCCGATGCACCCCACGGTGGTCACGTGGGCTTCAATCTCCCGCTTCTTCAGTTCCTCCAGGATGGCGTGCATGGTCTCGCGGGCCCCCGCGGCGATGCCGCACGTCCCCATCCCCACGGTGATCTTGGTGCCGGTCTCCAGCCGCACCTGCAGGTCCCGCTTGGCCTCTTCGCGGATCCGCTTCAGGTCCTCAAGGCTCTTCAGTTTGGGCATCTCCGACCTCCTTGCCTGGCGCGACCAGGGGGGTCACGCCTCGTCCGAAAGGCTTTTCACTCCTTCGTCAATGTAGTCCCGGAGCCACTCCCGCACGGCTGGGTGGGAAAGAGGGACCTCTCCCAGTTCCCGGCGGACCTCCCGGGTGTCCAGGACGAACTCCTGCCCGTCCCGGCGGTGCACGTAGACCAGATCGCAGGGGGGCTCGCCCAGGAGGAAGGCCACCAGGGTCTCGGCGATGTGCCCCAGGGGGGCCCGGTCAATGTGGCTGTGCTGGAAGGTGGCCGTGACGCGCGTCCCCTTGCCCAGGGCCGACTCCACCGAAAGGCCGCCGTTGCACCCTTCCGCAGCGGCGGCGAAGAGGGGCAGCCCCAGCCCCACATGCCGTGTCGTTCGGGTGGTAAAGAACGGGTCCAGGACCCTCTTCAGGGTCTCCTCGTCCATCCCCCGGCCGTTGTCCTCCACCACGATGGTGAGGCGGTCAGCGGCCAGGTCCTCCTCAATGGTCAGCCGCACCAGCGTGGCGCCGGCCTCCCGTGCGTTCTGCAGGACGTCCAGGATGTGCAGCGCCAGTTCCTGCACTACTCCAACCCGCGGATGATCTCCAGCATCTTCTCCGGCACCAGTTTGCCCACCACCGTGCCGTCCACCACGGCCACGGGTGCGAGGCCACAGGAGCCGAGGCAGTAGACCACTTCGTAGGTGATGCGGTAGTCGGGCGTCGTCTCGCCAGGCCTGATGCCCAGTTCCTTCTGGACGGCGTCAATGATGCGGGCCGCGCCGCGCACGTGGCAGGCGGTGCCATCGCACTCCTGGATGATGTGGCGGCCACGGCGGGTCAGGTAGAACTGGGAGTAGAAGGTCACCACGCCGTAGACCTGGCTGAGGGGCACGCCCATCCCTTCGGCGATCTTCTCCAGCACCTCCCGGGGCAGGTAGCCGAAGATGGCCTGGGCCTTCTGCAGGACCGGGATCACCGCCCCCCTCTGATCCCGGTACTGCTCCAGCAGTTCTTCCAGAGGGGCCAGATCCAGGGTTTCTTCCTGTGTTGCCGTCATGTTGCCACTCCTTCGTCAAAGGTTCACCGATGCACGGGAGTTTCCGTGACCTCGTACGACCCTCACTCGCAGGGGGCGAGGGTGGGGAGAGGTCTCTCTCCCCTCATCCTGGGCTGACGATCCAGCAGCGGCGGCCCTGCTCCCCCCGCAGGGCCAGGCGCAGTTCTGGCACCGTCGGGGCGGCCACCAGGAGGCGGGTCGTGTTCGCCATCTCGTCCAGGCGGTGGGCATCCCCCGACTGGATGAGGGCCAGCCCCGCCAGTTCAGGGAAGCGGCGCCGGGCCTCCCGGGGCGCGATCCGCGAGGAGATCTCCACCGCTATCACCCCGGCCCCTGGGGGGATCATGCCCAGGTTCGCCAGGAGGCTGAACCCTTCCCGGTCCACGTGGGCCGGGATGGGCAGGCCGCCCGCCTCCTCCACCAGGTGTACCACCTCCTCAAACCCCAGGTCCGTGGAGGTCTGGAGGAGCCGCCCGTTGGTCCGCAGGTGCTCCCCCTCGGCGTCCACCACGAACTGGGGGCCGAAGAACTCCTCCCGGTTGGGGAGGTCCGGCAGGTGAGCCCAGACCGTCTCCTGCCACCGCCAGGCCGCGTCCAGGTTGTCAAATAGGCAGAGGACGTGCACCTCCTCCCGCGTCTGCACCTCCATGCCCGGCAGGACGGTGAGGCCGTAGGGCTGGGCTGCTTCCTGCACCGCGGCCACGTTCTCCACCGAGTGGTGGTCGGCGATGGCGATGCAGTCCAGGCCCAGTTCGGCCGCCCGCCGCACGATGAGGGGCGGGATCATCTCCACCTCGGCGCAGGCCGAGACAACCGTGTGAACGTGCAGGTCGGCCGCGTAGGGGCGCAGCGTCTCCATGTCCGCGCCCTCTCAGAGAGCCCCCTCCACCCCCATTGCGGCCAGTCTCGCCACCACGGTGAAGGTGTCGTGGGGCGAGCGCAGGAGGACCACCCGCTGCTCCTCGGCCCGCTGGATCGTCCCTGGCTCCACCGAGGAGCCCTCCGTCACGATGACCGCCGCCAGGTCCAGGAGCGAAGCCACGGCCACCACATTGGGGTGGCTCTGGAGGGTCACCCAGACGTTGCCCGCCTTCGCCGCGGCCATCACCCGGCTCAGGAGGTCCGAGGCGTATCCCCCGGTCACAGAGCGGTCCAGCAGGGGCTCTCCAGCCAGCACTTCCAGGGCAAGGGCCTGGACGATCTCTCGCACTTTCACGGCCTGTCCTCCTCTGCGGGCTAGCGGGACCCGGGAGGCGTCTGGGCCTCCGGGTGCAACCGGATGATGATGGTGAGGCGGGTGCCCACGCCCAACCTGGATTCCAGGTGCATCTCGTCGGCGCACTTCTGGATGTTGGTGAGCCCCATGCCGGCCCCGAACCCCAGTTCCCGGATCCACTCCGGGGCGGTGGAATAGCCGGGCTGCATGGCCCGCTCCACATCTTCAATCCCTGGGCCGTGGTCCACCGCCAGGATGCGCATCTGGTGGGGCTGGATCTCCGCCACGAGTTCGCCGCCGTGGGTGGTGTGGATGATGATGTTCATCTCGGCTTCGTAAGCGGCGATGGCGGCGCGGCGCACCACCTGGGGGCTGCCTCCGAGGCGCGTCAACGCCCGACGGATCTTGCTGGAGGCCTCACCTCCCCGCTGGAAGTCCCGCGCCCGCACCTTGTACCGCAGGATAAGGCTGGTGTTGTCGGATTCAATGTCCTCAAAGATGTGGCTGGCGCGGTAGCGGTGGATCTCCTCCTCCTGGTAGCCCAGGCCGATGGCGGTCAGGAGCCCCCGGGTGATGTCGCCACCGGTGAGGATGCCCACCAGGTTGCCCTCAGCGTCCACGACGGGGAGCCGGCCCACCCGGTACTGAGCGAACCGTTTGACGGCCTCAATGACCGAGTCGTCGGCCCGGACGGTCAACACATGGGGGGTCATCCACTGGGCGACCGGCTCGTCCAGGGCCCCGCGCTCCAGGGCCTTGATCAGGTCCTCAATGCTGACGATGCCCACCAGCCGCCCGCCCTCCACGACCGGCGTGCCGGAGATGCGCCGGATGCGCAAGATCTCCTTCAGGTCGGCCATGCGCGTCTGGGGCGTCACCGTCACCACCGGGGAGGTCATGACCTGCTGGATCTTCAGTTGGTAAGCCAGTTCCTGGACCCTGGTGATATCCGAGACCCTGGGCCGGGGAACGGGTTCACGCTCCGCCATGTGGGGCGCTCCGGTTCACAGGGCGCACGGGCTGTTCCAGGTCGCAACTGGACATCCCGGCCTCGTACAGACGGCCGCAGAGTTCAAACATGGTGTAGGGCGCGGCGATGAGGGGGATGCCCTTCTCCTCTGCCAGGGCGATGGTTTCGGGCGGGGGCATCTTGCCCCGCACGAAGACGATGGCGGCGATGTCGGCCACCTCCGCCGTGCGCACCACCTGGGGGTTGGTCAGGCCGGTCAGGAGGAGGGCACGGGGCTTGGCAAAGGCCAGGACATCGCTCATGAGGTCCGCCCCTGCCGCGCAGGAGATCTCCAGGTCCAGGTTGGCATCTGGCGTCAGGAGGGTGCCCTCCACAATCTCCAGGATCTGGCGCAGTTTCACGGCCTGGCCTCCCCGGGCTCCTCTACGGTGGACACCAAAAAGGCCACAGCGTGTTGCCGCACGGGGCAACAAGCCATGGCCTGGCACGGTGCGTTGTGGGCCCTTTCCGCATGGGATATGGCAGACAAGAGATACTGCACTTTCATGGAGCCCCCCAGGGCGCCGTTCACCATCGGTGGTGCGGAGGCCCCCGGTTGACCTTAGGGGCTTCTCCTTATTCTGGCGGCGAGATTATACCCGGACCCCTTAAGGATGTCAAATCGGCTGTGGGTTCGCGTAATCTCTCACAAACTTCGGCGTGGGCCGACGCCCCTGACCCCACCCCCGAACCCCCTTCCCGCGCTGCAGGGAGGGGGCCTGGGGGAGAGGTCCCCCCGCAAGGAACGGCCTGATCGCTGGACGCGACATCTGTAAACCCA
>JBMFPD010000129.1:0-8824 GCA_049969295.1 Anaerolineae bacterium
GCGGATGGAGTTCGCCGAGACCGTCATCCGCCCCTTCCTGGAACGACGGGGGGTGCGGGTCTTCGGCATCCTGCCCCAGGAGCGGCTGCTCCAGTCCATCAGCGTGCGGGAACTGGCCGAGTGCCTGGGCGGCGAGACCCTCTGCTGCCCAGACCGCCTGGACGACCTGGTGGAGCACCTGATGGTGGGGGCCATGAGCGTGGACAGCGCGCTCACCTACTTCCGCCGCAAGCCTAACAAGGCCGTCATCACCGGCGGCGACAGGCCCGACATCCAACTGGCGGCCCTGGAAACCTCCACCCGCTGCCTCATCCTCACAGGCAACCTGCAGCCCAGCGCCATCATCCTCAGCCGGGCCGAGGAACTGGGCGTGCCGGTGATCGTCGTCCCCTACGACACCCTGACCACGGTGGAGATCATCGAGCGGTTCTTCGGCAAGACCCGCTTCCACCAGGAGAAGAAGATCGCCCGCCTCATGGAACTTTTGGAACTGCGGTTTGACTTCCAGGGGCTGTACGAAGCCCTGGGGCTGAAGCCCAGGAAGTAGCCCTGCAGCGCGGGCGCAGAGGCCCTTCGCCCCTGAGGCAGCGGTCCCCCGTTCCCGACACCGGGGGGACCGCCCCGTGAGGACAGGGTGGGTGTCCTGGAGGGTGGTGCTATCTCTGCACAGACGGAGGAGAGTTGACCATGTTCATTGAAGATATCCTCGCCCGGGAGATCCTGGATTCCCGCGGCAACCCGACGGTAGAGGTAGAGGTGTACCTGGACACGGGCGATGTGGGCCGGGCAGCCGTCCCTTCGGGGGCGTCCACCGGGGCCCACGAAGCCCTGGAACTTCGGGATGGCGACCCCAAGCGCTACGGGGGCAAGGGCGTCCAGAAGGCGGTGGAGAACATCCAGACCTTTATCGCCGACGAGATCGTGGGCTGGGACGCCCTGGACCAGGTGGGGATTGACCGCCTCCTGGTGGACCTGGACGGGACCCCCAACAAGGGGCGGCTGGGGGCCAATGCCACGCTGGGCGTCTCCCTGGCGGTGGCCAAGGCGGCCGCGGCAGCCCTGGACCTGCCGCTTTACCGCTACCTGGGGGGCGTCTACGCGCATGTCCTCCCCGTGCCCATGATGAACATCCTCAATGGCGGCAAGCATGCCACCGACAGCACCGACTTCCAGGAGTTCATGATCGTGCCGGCCGGCGCCCCTTCCTTCGCTGAGGCCCTGCGCTGGGGCGCGGAGACCTACCATGCCCTCAAAGCGGTCCTCAAGCAGCGGGGGTACAACACCAACGTGGGCGACGAAGGCGGCTTCGCCCCCTCCCTCAAAAGCAACGAGGAGGCGGTGGAGGTCATCCTGGCGGCCATTGAGCGGGCCGGCTACCGCCCCGGGGAGGAGATCTTCCTCGCCCTGGACCCCGCGGCGAGCGAGTTCTACGAGGACGGGAAATACCGCCTGGCGCGGGAGGGCCGGACGCTCACCGGTGAGGAACTGGTGGCCTTCTGGGAGGACTGGGTGAGCCGCTACCCCATCCTCTCTCTGGAGGATGGCCTGGCCGAGGACGACTGGGAGCACTGGCAACTCCTCCAGGCCCGCCTGGGGGACCGCCTCCAGATCGTGGGGGATGACCTCCTGGTGACCAACGTGGAGCGCCTGCGCAAGGCCATCGCGCTCCGGGCAGCCAACAGCATCCTCATCAAACTGAACCAGATCGGCACCCTCACCGAGACCATCTCTGCCGTGGAGACAGCGCGGCAGGCCGGCTGGACGGCGGTCATCTCCCACCGCAGCGGCGAGACGGAGGATACCACCATCGCCGATCTGGCGGTGGCCCTGAACGTCGGCCAGATCAAGACCGGCGCACCCTGCCGCACGGACCGTGTGGCCAAGTACAACCAGCTCCTGCGCATTGAAGAAGAACTGGGGGATAGCGCCCGGTACGCCGGGCTCGGAGCCTTCCGGCACAGGGCGGGATGAGAGGGGGGCCCGAACCCCATCGCAGCGAAGCGTAGGTCACGCCTGTGGCGTGACCTACTTGTTGGTCGGGGAAGGCGCATCTCCCTCAGAGGGGGGAGGCATGGTGGACCAGCCGCAGGAGAACACGGCTCCCAGAGAGGCAGGCGTGGCCGGGGTCGCTTTCCGTCCGGCCCGCTTGGAGGATGCCCCGGCCCTGGCCGTGCTTTCCGGCCAGTTGGGCTACCCCTCCTCGGCGGAGGAAATGCAGGCGCGCCTCCGGGCCATCCTCGGGCGGGAAGAGCACGCCGTCTTCGTGGCGGAGCGGGGCGGGAGGGTGGTCGCCTGGATCCACGTCTTCCTCCTGCGGCTGGTAGAGGCGAATCCCGAGGCAGAGATCGGCGGGCTCGTCGTGGACGAGGAGTGCCGCGGCCAGGGGATCGGCCGGGCCCTGGTCCAGCGGGCGGAGGCATGGGCCCGGGCGCTGGGATGTGCCACCATCGCCGTCCGCTCCAACGTGGTCCGGGAGAGAACGCACCGCTTCTACGAGGACCTCGGCTACGCCCGCGTCAAGGCCCAGTACACTTTCCGCAAACCTCTGTCCCTTCCCTCCGAGCGGACGGAAGAGACAGAAGTTGGGCAAGAGCCAGGATAGGGGGGACTGCCTCTCCGCGCGTCTCCCTCGCCCCCTTCCCCTCTCCATTCGCGGTGGAGAGGGAGGGGGCGAGGGAGCAGAGGTGGGGGTTGGAGGGTGCACGGCCGTGCGCCCTTACCTCCCCGTCGCTTTGTTCAGACACAACCGATGTGGTGCAGGCCCTAGCGGGCTGGCGGGACCTCCTCCACGAGGACGCTCTTGTTGGCCTCCAGTTCGTCCGGCAGGACGTCGTCCACCGTCAGGAAGAGGGCCTTCTGCCCGTGGCAGGCGTTGCAGTCCTTGTTCTGCGGCGTGACCCGCTGGATGTTGTGCGGGGTGGTGTATTTCCACGTGGGCACGGCATCAAAGGCGGGCAACAGGTTCTCCCCGTAGTAGGCAAAGGTGTCCCGTGCCACCGGCACGTGCCGCAGGAGGACGTAGTCCCACGGCCGCTCGTCGCTCTTCAGGGGGTTGCGGCCGATCTTGAACTCGTACTGGGTGGGCTCGGTCTTGCGGTAGGGCAGACCCTCCGCATCCTTGCCCACATGGCAGCCGTAACAGGTCTTGTAAGGCCCTGCGCTGTGGCAGACCTGGCAGGCCACCTTCTGGCCGTGGATGGCATGCTGGGTCACCCCATCCTTGCCCCCCTCCACGTCCTCGTGGCAGTCCAGGCAGTTGGGCACGGCCGGGCCGTCGTAGCGGTGGGCGTACTCCGTGCCATCGCCGTGGTACTGGGTCACGTCGTGGCACTCCAGGCAGGGCATGCCCCCTTTGGTCCAGTGGACGTCGCCTGGCACGCCCTCGTACTTGCCCTGATACTCCGGCCCCACACGCCCGCCGTGGCAGCCCAGGCAGGTCAGGCTGATGGAGGCGATCTGCTTGAACTGATGGCCCTTGATGAGGCCGCCGTCGGAGTAGGTGGGCCGGCTCACATGGCACTGGCCACAGGTGGTGTGGCACTCGGTGCAGTGGTTCTGGAAGGCCTCGGCCATGGCCGGGTTGCCGAGATCGGCCCCCCGGGCTTCCAGGGCGGCCTTGTAGCCATTGAGGGCGTAGTGCAGGCTCGTGGAGGCTGTCTTCACGATCTCCGCGTGGCAGGTGCCGCAGACCCGTTCGGGGTCAGTTGTGGGGTCCCGCACCACCCCTTCATGGGCCCTGGCCTTGTCGTCGGTGCCCCCGACGCCACCGTGGCAGCCGATGCAGTTGGCCGTGTTGTGGACGCTGGTGAGGAACGCCGCGTCGCTGACGTAGACCTTCTCCCATGCCTCCACCGGAGGCAGCGCGCCCGCTCAACCCTCCCCTTCCGTCTCGGCGGACCTGGCCACCTTCTCTTCGGCCAGCGCCTGGAGCGTCTCGGCCTTGGTGTGGCAGGCGACGCAGTTGTCCGCGCTGGGCAGTGGGGTGGGCGTGGGCGGGACCGGTGTGGCTGTCGGCGGCACGGGGGTTGGCGTGGGCGGCGCAGGCGTAGCCGTGGGCGGCACGGGCGTTGCTGTGGGCGGGACCGGCGTGTCCGTAGGCCTGGGGACAGCCGGCGTGGTGGGCGGTACCGGGGTTACGGGCGTGGGCTGGGGGCCACAGCCGGCCAGAAAGGCAACTCCCAGCACCACCGCTGCCAGCAGGCACCAGAGTGTCTGCTGCTTCACGTGCTCACCTCCTCGTCAAAGTCGGGGGTAGGGCAAGGCGCTGCCTTGCCCTACCCGGAGCCCTGCAGAGGATCACCGGCGGCGCAGGGCCAGGCCCGCCCCGACAGCCGCCGCACCCAGCGCGGCCAGGGCCGGCCAGAGGACAACCCCACCCGTGGTCGGCAGCGCGGCCGGAGCGGCCGCGGTCCCCTCCACCGCGTAGTTCATGGACTTGGAGGGGGCAAAGGGGCCTGCGCTCACCCCTTCCACCATAGCCCACGAGGGCATGCCGAAGAGGAGGCTGTAGGCATCGTAGCCCAGCATGTTGAGGGCCGCTGTCGCCTGGCTGGAGGTCTGCCCGGTGTAGCAGTAGGTGACGATCTGCCGGTCGGGCGGCAGCATGGCCAGGGTCTCAGGGGTGAACAACTTGCCCACCGGCACGTTCACCGCGCCAGGGATGTGGCCCAGCGCGTAGTCCTCGGCCTTGCGCAGGTCCAGGATGACCGGGTCGTTGGATGTATCGCCGTCGTTCAGGTTCTCGTAGAGGGCGTCCGCCTTGATGTTCTTGGTGCCCTTGCTGAAGTAGGCCTCGGCTGCTGCGGCCACCGTATCCCCCAGCGGTTTGGGCAGGGCGTAGTTCCCGCTCAGGGTGGCTGGCTCCGTGGAGACCTTGTACCCCTTGGACTGCTCTGCGCTGAAGGGGTAGGTCACCACCCCCTCAATCAGGGTCCAACCCGCCATGCCGTAGAGGAGGTTGTAGGCCTTGTACCCCAACATCCGGAGGGCTGCCGTCACCTGGCTGGCCGTCTGGCCGGTGTAGCAGACCACCACGATGTCCTTGTCCTTGGGCAGTTGCGCCAGCCCCTGGGCCGTGAAGATGGCCCCCACGCTCATGTTCACCGCCCCGGGGATGTGGGCCTTGGCGAAATCCTCGGCCTTGCGCGTGTCCAGGATGAAGGGGTCGTTGCTGGCGTCGCCATCGTGCAGGTTCTCGTAGAGGGCGTCCGCCTTGATGTTCTTGGTCCCTTCGGCGAAGTAAGCCTGGGCTGCATCCAGGACCGGGCCCTGGGCCAGGGCCGGCAGGGCCGTGCCCAGGAGCAGAAGGATGCTCAGAGCGACAAATGCCAAGCGTTTCATGGTTGTTCCTCCTTGTGTGATTCAGAATAGGTGTGCGACAGGGTTCCTCAGCGTTTATCGGGGATGGTGCGTCCTTTCCTCTGATGGGTGTGCTTTGAGCGCTTCGGGCCGCGGCCCTGGCGATCTACTGGACCCTGCGGCGGTTCCGCAGAAGGCCCACCGCGCCCACAGCCACGGAGAGCAGGCCCAGGGCCATCAGGCCGGCCGAGGCCAGGATGGACCAGGGGGAAAGCCCTTCGGTGGACGCGCCGGGCCCTGCGGCCACAGCCACGGAAGGGACCAGGGCCAGCAGCAGCGAAACTCCTGGGACAACTGGGCGGTATCTCATCATCCTATCCTCCGGCTATCGTTGTGGTTTCTCTCCCTGCGGGTGGCAGAGGACGCACCGGTTGGCGATCTCGGTGATGCCCTTGGCCGTGTGGACCTCCGCCAGGCGGCTCGGGGCATGGCAGGTCTCGCAGTGGTATGCCGAGAAGTCGTTCCCGGGGTGGCAAAGGATGCAGTTCCCCGCCGCGCCGTCGTGGTCCTGGGGGAAGGGGTGCTCCGCCTTCGCCGCTGGCGCCTCGGCGTGGCAGACCAGGCAGGTATCGTTGGTGCGGCCCTTGTGGTCCTCGGGGATGGGCGTCCCGCCGGTCACACCGTGGCAGGCGCGGCAGTCCTCCCGCCCGGCCACCGGGTGCGGCACGCCCGTCGCTGCGGCCACCAGCGCCTGGGCTGAGGAGGCCCACCCCTCCGGGGTATGGCAGAGGGCGCAGTTGTCGTTGCCGAAGGCGTGGGGCCGCTTGTGGCAGTCGCTGCAGACGTAATCCAGCCCCCGGAAGTTCGGCCACTGATGGCACGCAAAACAGCCGATGGCCGCGTGCTTCCCCACCAGGGGCACCGGGTGCACCCGGAGCGACACCTGGTCCCACCGCTCGGTAGAGGTGTGGCAGGTCTGGCAGTCCAGCGTCGCGGCCACGTCGTGGGGCCCTATGTGACAGGTGATGCAGTCGGTCAGGCCAGGGGCGTTCCGCTCCCGGTGGCAGTCCAGACAGACCGACATGGAACAGGTGACTTCCCCGGTGACGGGGTCGAACCCGTGGCCCACCTGGCCGTGGCAATCGCTGCAGTGCACAGCGCAGGGGGAGCCTTCCCAGACCGCGTTCACGATGGCCCCGTGGGGGGTCCGCAGCCGGTCCTCGGGGAACTCGGCCGGCAGGTTGCGGTGGCAGATGAGGCAGTCCTGGGGATACTGGTCCGAAAGGTCCCGGATCAGTCCCTCATGGGCCCGGTCCTTGTCCGCCACCTGGCCCTTTCCCCCGTGGCAGGTCACGCAGCCCAGGCGGCCGTGGGGCGTCCAGAGGGAGGCTGGGTCAATGAGAACCTCGTCCACCCTGGCTGGATCGCTGGCGCTGGCCAGGAGGGCCTCCCGGCTGAAGTGGCATTTCTCGCACTCTCCGGAGAGGGGCCGGGCGTAGGGGACGGCCGGCAGCGTCGGTGTGGGGGTGGGCTGAGGCCACAGGGCCTGCGCTGCCGGTTCCAGCACCAGGCCCAGCCCGATGGCGGCCGCTGCCAGGGCCATGCTGATCAGGATGAGGATCCAACGGGGCCAGTGTTCTGGTAGCATGGTTCTACCCTCCGCCGCGCTACAGGGCCACGTGAATCCCGCTGGCCACGATGAGGTAGCGCAAGAACAAACCAGCGATGACGATCCCCGCTCCGGAGAGGATGCCCCCGACCAGGGAGTGCTGCCGCGCTCCATAGGCGTAGGCGTGGAAGAGGAACGGGATGAGCAGTCCGAAGAAGACCACCAGGACCCAGAAGACCAGGCTCATGGGTCCCGCCACGATCATCTGGGCCGACTGAGCTGCGGCCCCTCCCCGCAGGAAGGCCAGGAGGAGGAGCAGCCCGATGAGCAGGGCCTCGCCCCCGATGAAAAGCATGTGGTATAGAGGCAGGTTGCGGAACCGCCGCTCCATAGGCCCGACGGCGATGGTGCCCGAGAGGTCTATGTTGAGCCCCATGCCGGTGGAGAGGGCCGAGACCAGGAAGAGGAAAGGCAGCACTGGCGAGTTCCAGAAGGGGATGGCCCGCACCACGCTCAGGAGGACGCCGGTGTAGACCGCGGTCCCCACGGCAAGGATGCTCCCCACGGGACAGAGGATCCGCTTGATGCGGCGGTAGGGGAGCGTCTCCGGCAGGAAGCGCAGCCACCGCCGCGCCCAGGCCAGGATGCCCGGGTAGACGTGCATCAACTCCACCAGGCCGTACAGGAAACAGAGAGGGATGAAGAGGGTCAGGATCCAGATGCCCCAGGTCATCGCCGAGGAGAAGTGGGTGAACATGTAGAAGATGCGCCAGGGCTCCATCTTCCCGGCCCCCAGGTCAAAGATGAGCAGGACCGTGCCGATGGCGATGAGGGGGCCGGGGACCGTAGCCCCCACCAGGGTGGTGGGGCAGAAGGCGTGCTTGTACCGCTCGCCGGTCCACTCCACTGCGGCGGACACCAGGAAGCAGCCAGCCCCCATCCCCCCCAGGAAGAGGTAGATGGCCACCAACCATCCCCAATGCGACTGGGACATCGTCAACGCCTCCTACGCTTCTTCGGGCAGGATGTAGTAGAGGATGCCCGGACGGGTGCCGAACTCCGGGTGCAGGGGTTTGGCCTTGCCCGAGGCGATCAGTTCGTTCACGGGGCTTGTGGGGTCGTCCCGCCGCCCGAAAAGACGGGCCCCCAGGATACAGGCGTGGACGCAGGCGGGCTCGCCGCCCCCCAGGACGTAGTCCAGGCACAGCCAGCACTTCTCCATCAGGCCTGTCTTCTCGTCAAAGATGCGGGCGTCGTAAGGACAGGCCACGGCGCAGTACTTGCACCCCACGCAGGTCTTGGGGTTGACCAGGACGACGCCGGTTTCGTGGGTGTAGGTGGCGCGGGTGGGGCAGACCTCGGCGCAGGGCGGTTTCTGGCAGTGCTGGCACTGGACCGGCAGGAACCAGCGCTTCTCTGGGGTGCCCCTGGGCAGGATGCGGATGTAGCTCCTGCCCTCCGCCAGGTGGTTGCGCTCCTGGCAGGCGAGTTCGCAGGCCCGGCAACCGACGCACTTGGTGGCATCAATGATCATGGCATACTCGGCCTGCACCTTGGCCAGGGCTTCCAGCCAGGAAAGGAAGCCGCTTCCCGTCACCATGAGGCCGCCAGCCAGGGTTCCCTTCAGGAAAGCCCGACGGGAAAGGCGTGCCAGGGGCAGGTCAGGGAGAGGCGTGGAAGGCTTATGAGACTCCATGTCACCCGCTCCAGGATATTCTGAACTGAATACACGGACATAAATATTGATACACCTCATTCTAGCATACTGTGAATTCTTTGTCAAACTCGCGGGGCCTTTGTTGCGGTTGCATCTCATGTTGTTGGTCTCGGCAACCGGTAAGGCACGCCTGCGGCGTGCCAGAGAAGTCACGCTGCAAGCGTGACCTACGGTCTGCTACGGTCTGGCACCGCGGACGG
>JBMFPD010000130.1:0-8810 GCA_049969295.1 Anaerolineae bacterium
CAGCGTCCACCGCAGCACTGTCGGCCCGTTGAGGAAGAGGTTCCGGTGCATCTGCCCGTAGCGCACGAACTCCGCCCGCTCCAGGCCCGGGATCAGGCGGAAGACGCGGTCCTGCTCGCTCCAGCGTAGGTTCGTCTGGAAGCCCACCATGTTGTAAAGGGTCCCGGCAAGGTTATCCTGCCGCAACTGGACCACCGCATAGGGCCGCTTGCCCGTCCGCGGGTCCACCAGGCCCACCGGCCGCAGCGGGCCGAAGGCCAGCGCCTCCCGGCCTCGCCGGGCGATCTCCTCCACCGGCAGGCACGCCTCAAAGAAGCGGGGATCCTCCCGTTCAAAGGGGTGCAGCGGCGCCTGCTCCGCTGCAAGGAGGGCGTCCACAAAGCGCTCGTACTCCTCCTTGGTCATGGGGCAGTTGATGTAGTCCTCGCCCCCGCGGCCGTAGCGCGCCCCGCGGAAGGCCACTGTCATGTCCACGCTCTCCCCGAGAACGATGGGGGCCATGGCGTCGTAGAAATACAGGTACTCCTGCCCCACCAGGCGCGCGATCGCTTCCGCCAGGGGCTCGGATGTGAGGGGGCCCGTGGCCAGCACGACGGGCCCTTCCTCAGGAATGGAGGTCACCTCCTCCCGCACCACGGTGATGTTGGGGTGCTGCGAGACCCTCTCCGTCACCTCCCGGGCAAAGGCCTCCCGGTCCACGGCCAGGGCGCTGCCGGCCGGCACCGCCGTGCGGTCCGCGCATGCCAGGACCACGGAGCGCAGGAGGCGCAGCTCCGCCTTCAGCAGCCCCAGGGCCCGGTCCGGCAGGTCGGAGCCCAGGGAGTTGCTGCACACCAGTTCTGCCAGGAACCCCGTGCGGTGCGCCGGGGTCATCTTCTGGGGGCGCATCTCGTACAGGACGACCCGCGCCCCCTGCTCCGCGGCCTGCCAGGCTGCCTCCGAGCCTGCCAGGCCTCCCCCCACCACGATGACCTGCTCCCTCAACTCTCCCTCCAATCCACGTCCTTGTACATCAGGAAGCATGTTACCACGGGCCCTCCCCCTCCGTCAAGTTGCCATTGCAACATAATGTGCTATACTACCGTGCGTTTCGGTGCCCCGTTGACGGCCCTATCCTACGCGCTGATGAGAGGTGATCTCCGTGCGAGCAGTGGACATCATCGCCAAGAAGCGGGATGGGCTCCCCCTCTCCCGCGAGGAAATCGAGTTCTTCGTCCAAGGGTACACCCGGGGCGAGATCCCCGACTACCAGGCCGCGGCCTGGCTCATGGCCGTCTACCTGCAGGGCATGGACGAGGCCGAGACGGTCGCCCTGACCCTGGCCATGGCCCGCTCCGGCGCCACCCTGGACCTGAGCGACGTGGCCCCCCTGGTGGCCGACAAGCACTCCTCCGGAGGCGTGGGCGACAAGACCACCCTCGCCGTGGGGCCTGTGGTGGCCTCTCTGGGCGTCCCTGTGGGGAAGATGTCCGGCCGCGGCCTCAGTTTCTCCGGGGGCACCCTGGACAAACTGGAGTCCATCCCCGGCTTCCGCGCCGAACTCACCGTGGACGAGTTCAAGCGCCAACTGAGGGAAGTCGGCCTGGTGGTGGCTGGGCAGAGCGCGGACCTGGCCCCTGCCGACGGCAAGTTCTACGCCCTCCGCGACGTCACAGCCACGGTCTCCAGCATCCCCCTCATCGCCAGTTCCATCATGAGCAAGAAGATCGCCGCCGGGGCCCACGTCATCGTCCTGGACGTGAAGGTGGGCCAGGGGGCCTTCGTGAAGGACGAGGCGCAGGCCGTGGACCTGGCGCGCCTCATGATCCGCATCGGCGAGAGCGCGGGGCGCAAGGTGGCCGCCATCGTCTCGGATATGAACCAGCCCCTCGGCCGCGCCGTGGGCAACGCGCTGGAGGTGCGGGAGGCCCTTGAGACCCTCCAGGGCCGCGGGCCGGAGGACTTCGTGGCCCTGGTGCAGACCGTGGCCGGCTGGATGCTCTTCCTCTCCGGTCGGGCCCCTTCCCCAGAGGAAGGCCAGGCTCTGGCCAGAGGGGCCCTCGGAAGCGGCCAGGCCCTGGAGAAGTTCCGCGCCTTCGTCGCGGCCCAGGGCGGCGACCCCAGGTACGTGGACAACCCGAACCTCCTGCCCAGGGCGCGCCTTGTGCGCAGGGTCCTCGCGCCCCGCAGCGGCTACATCGCCGCCCTCAACGCCATGGAGGTCGGCATGGCGGCCGTCCTCCTCGGCGCGGGGCGGAGCAAGAAGGGCGACCCCATAGACCACGCTGTGGGGATCGTCCTGGAGGCCAAGGTGGGGGCACGGGTGGAAGAGGGGGACCCCCTCTTCACCGTCCACGCCAACGACGAACGGGCCCTGGAGGAGGCCACTGAGAGGGTGCTGGAGGCCTACGCCTGGTCCGAGGAACCGGTGCAGCCGCCCCCGCTCATCAAGCGGGTCGTCTCCAATGCGTGAGGGGCGCTACCAGGCTGTGCGCCGGCGTTCCTCCACCACGCGCTGGTAGACCGCCACCGTCCGTTCGGCGATGCGGTCCCAGTTGAACTCCGTGCGCACCCGCTGGTAGGCCGCCTCCACCCTCTGGGCCGTCCACTCCGGATGCGCCAAGGTGTGGACGATGCCCCAGGCCAGCGACTCAGGGTTGCCGGCATAGGTGGTGATCCCCGTCTCGCCGTGGATCACCACCTCCCGCAGGCCCCCCACATCGGAGACGACCACCGGGCACCGGAAGGCCATCGCCTCCAGCGCCACGATGCCGAAGGGTTCGTACAGGCTGGGGAACACGGCGCAGTCCGCCAGCCGGTAGAGGCGGTCCCGCTCCTCGTCCGGCACGAAGCCAGTGAAGAGGACCTTCTCGGCCACGCCCAGGGTCCAGGCCTGCCGGCGCAGGTCTTCCAGCATCGGCCCTTTCCCCACCAGGACGAACTTGGCCGCAGGAAAGGCTGCAAGGACCCGCGGCACGGCCGCCAGGAGGACGTGCATCCCCTTCTCCTCCACCATCCGCCCCACGGAGACGACCAGCTTCTCCTCCGGGAGGGCGTACATGCCCCGGTAATGGCGCAGGGCCTCCTTCCCGCCCGGGAGGTCCGGCGGAAGGTTGACTCCGTTGGGGATGACGTCCATCTTGTCCTCAGGGACCTGGAAGTAGGCCCGGATCTCCCCCTTCATGAACTCGCTGCAGCAGATGACACGCCAGGCCTCAAAGGTGAGCCACCATTCGGTGCGGTCAATGGCCTGGGAGACGGTGGAGCCCAGATGCCCTCGCCCCCGCCCCCGCTCGGTGGCGTGGATGGTGGCCAGGAGGGGCGTCTTGTGCCCGTGCTTCAGGGCACCCCCGGCGAAGGCCACCAGCCAGTCGTGGACGTGGATCAGGTCAAAGCCGCCCAGGGTCTCCCAGAGGGTGTGGGCCTTCCCTTCCAGGACGAGGTTCGTCTTCCAAGCCGCGGTGTGGATATCGTCCCCCTGGGTCCAGGGCGGGTCCAGCCGGTAGACGCGACCGCCCCCCTCCAGTTCCTCCTCCAGAGAGCCGCCCGCCCACCGCGGCGTGAGGAGGTGCACCTCCACCCCCTGCCGCCCCAGAGCCGGCACGAGGTCCGCCACGTGCTTGCCCAAACCGCCCACTATGTGGGGAGGGTACTCCCACGAAAGCATGAGGACGCGCACCGTTCTGCCTCCCTTCCGTCAGGGCCCTGCCACCCAGGCGGAGGGCACCCCTTCCCCCAGGGGCCGCACCTCCGGGACCAACTGCCACGCGCCCCCGCCGGGCCCGGGCCTGCGCCCCTGCGCGTCAAACCGCACTTCCCCCGTCACACCGGAGAAACGCACCTCCCCCAGCGCCTGCGCCAGAGCCTTCCGGAGGGCCAGCGACCCTCCGGCCACGTCCCCGGAACGCGCCAGCGCATGCAGCACCGCCCACGTGGCGTCGTAGGCCAGCCCAGCCCGCACAGTGGGCAGCGCGCCGGAGAAGGCACGGTAGGCCCCGGCGAAAAGAGGCCACCGCGCCCCGTCCACGGCGGCCAGGGCACTGCAGCCCACTTCGGAGGGGATTTCCGTCAGGAGGCGCGCTGTGGTCGGATGGCACACATCCGGCCCCAGCCAGTACAGGGCGGGCCGCTCCCCCTCCCACCCCGCCAGCGTGGACCAGACTCCCACCTCGTTCAGCGCTGGGTCCAGGGGCACAGGGGGGCCTTCAGCAGGGATCGCCGGCGTCCCTTCTCCCGAAGGGCCGGGGGCGAGGAAGAACAATCCCTCCCGGCCCGGCGCGCCTGCGGCCGGGGCTACCGGCGCGACCACCGGGATGCCGGACTCCGCATACACCGGGAAGGCCGCCTCTGTGGTCTCGGCGGAGAAGTGCCCGATCACCGCCACCACAGCCGGGTCGGTCGCCATCTGCCGCGCCACTCGCGCTGCCCTCGCCGGGTCATCTCCGTCGTCCAGGGCGACGAGGACCACCGAACGCCCCCCCACCCCACCCCGGGCGTTCGCTTCAGAAAGCGCCAGTTTCACGGCGTAGAGGAGCCGGTACCCTTCCCAACGCAGGAGCCCCTCAAAGGGTGCGACCAGGCCGACCGTCACAGTGGGCCTGGTCCCCTGGGCCCCCACCCCACCCCAGGTCCCGGGGATGAGGGTCAACCCCCATGCCGCGAGGAGAGCGGCCAGGGCCGCGGCCCACCCCCAGAGGCCGTGGCCCCGGATCCTCTCACCGGGCCCCCTGGAGCTTCTCCATGTGCTCTTCGTAGGTCCGGGAGAAGACATGGGACCCATCCCCTTTGGCGAAGAAGAAGAGGTAGTCGGTCTGCGCGGGATTGAGCACCGCCTGGATGGACGAGAGCCCCGGGTTGCAGATGGGGCCTGGGGGAAGCCCGGGATGCAGGTAGGTGTTGTAGGGCGATTCCACCGCTGTCAGCGCCTCCACCGGGAGGGGGCGCAGCCACCATTCCCCCTTGTCCGGCTGGTACCCCAGCGCGTACTGCACGGTGGGGTCAGCCTGGAGGTACATCCCCTGGGCTAGTCGGTTGAGGTACACCCCAGCGATGAGGGGCCGCTCCTCCGGCACCACAGCCTCCCGCTCCACGATGCTCGCCAGGGTCACCACGGCGAACACCGAGAGGCCCCGCTCCCGCGCCTGGTCCTGCATCTCCGGCGTGAACTGCTCCGCGAAGCGGTCCACCATCCGGCGGGCCACGTCCACCGCATCCGCGTTGCGGGGGAAGCGGTAGGTGTCCGGGAAGAGGAACCCTTCCAGGCTGGCTCCTGGAGGCCGGCTCTGCAGGATGGGGTACTGGGCCCAGACCTCCGGCCGCACCTCCCCGCGCACCACGGCCTTGAAGGCCTCGGCCTCGGTGATCCCCTCTCGCTCCAGGAGTTCGGCGATCTCCTCCATGCGCCACCCTTCCACCACGGTGACCACGACCTCTTGGATGCGGCCGTGCTGCAGGGCCTCAGCGATCTCCGGGATGGTCATCCGGGGGCTCAGGAGGTACTCGCCAGCCTCCAGACGGGTATCCAGGCCCCGGTAGCGCATGTACAGGCTGAAGAGGCCGGCGTCGTGCACGAGCCCCGCCTCCTCCAGCCGCAGGGCCACCATGCCGGCGGTCTCGCCAGGCTCCACGCGGAAGGGGATCAGGACGTCGTCCTCCCCGGCCGGGCGCGCCAGGTCCCCCTGGCGCAACTGGAGGTAGAGCCCGATGAGCACGTTCTCCGGCGAGCCCAGGGAGATCGTGACCGCCCCAGCCTGCCCGCCAGGGGCGCTGAGTTGCTCGGTCACGTAGGCGACCCCAGCCAGCCCCATCAGCACGAGGGCCGAGACTGCCGTGAGGAATAGCAACACCCGCAGCACGTTCCGGATGCTGATCACGTCACCCCGTCTCTCCTCGCTCCAGATAACTCTGGAGGATCACCCCGGCCGCCACCGCGTCCACGCGGCCCTTGGCGCGGCGACGGCCCCGCTTCGCGCCCTCCCGCAGGTAGCCCTCGGCGATCACGCTGGACAGGCGCTCATCCCAGAGGACCACCTGGCAGCCCAGGCCCGCCTCCTGGAGTTTCGCCTTCAGGGCCTCCGCAAACTCCTCCACCAGGCGCGCTTGCTCCCCTGCCCTTCCGCTGAGGAGGAGAGGGTGCCCCACCACCAGGGTACCGACCCCTTCCTCCCGCACCCAGGCCACGATGGTTCGGAGGGCCTCCTCCGGGTCTCCGCCCTGCTCCCAGAAGCCAGTCCTGCCGACGATGGTCCCCGTCGGGTCCGCCAGGGCGAAGCCGATCCGACGCTCCCCCACGTCCAGCGCGCCGATCCGCGTCACAATCCCTCCTGGACCTCCACGAACAAGTGGATGCGGAAGGTGAGCCAGGGGATGCGGCCCAGCCAATTGGGCGACAGGACCACCTCCGGAGGCCTGGCCAGGGGCAGGTTCGCCTGCATCCAGGCCCTGGCCTCCTCCACAGGAAGGCCAGCCACCGTGTTGCGCACGAGGTCCAGGTTCAGGTCTGGCACAGCCGCCCCCTTTCCATGGATGGAGAAGGCCGCGCGCCGGCGGTCCTCCTCCACCTTGACCTCTGTGCCCCGCTCAAAAGACACCCGCTGGGGCAAGAGCCGCCCTTTGCCCGCTACAGCGGCCTCCAGGGCCCGCAGCACGGCCTCGTTGGCCGCCCGCTCCGACACAGCGAGACCCTTCGCCTCCACCCGCATCACCATCCGCAGGGTCTCCGATTCCACCTCCACCAACGAGGGGGTGTACACCTCGTCCAGCACTCCGAGATCCACCGTCTCCGGCAAGAGGAATTCCGTGGGCTCCAGGGCCTGCCGCAGGCGCTGGAGGCTCTCCTGGCGCAACTGCTGGAGGACCGAATTCCGGAGGCGTTCCTTATCGGCATAGGTCACCACGCCCACCTGCTTCACCGTGCCCCCCGAGGTGGGCTCCTCGTTGGTCACCGTCACCCGCAGGCTCAGGCTCCCCTCCACCCGGTTGATGAGGTTCTTGCCCACGTTGCCCACGGGACCAGGGTTCAGGGCCACGACTTCGGCCTCGGCCCTGCCTCCCACGGGGCCGGGCACGGTGACCGTCTGCACCGTGGTGAAGCGCACCGTCGTCCCCGTGGAGGTGCGCACCACCGTGCCCATGGGGACCACCACCTCCTCGGGCGTCAGGTTGGCGAAGACCACCTTGCCGCGCGCCGGCAGGTCCGGGGCATCGTGGCGCGCAGAGGTGGGGATCTCTCCAGATCCCTCCAGGCGCACCTTCAGTTCCCGGGCCGGCACCACTCCTTCCCCCGGGTTGGCCGACGTTGCCTCCACGTCGGCCACCAGGGGCACCGTCACCTCCACAGGGATCACCTCCGGCGTCAGGGTGATCCTGGCCACGGGGATGACCACGACCAGAGTGGCCAGAAGCGCCCCCAGGAGGACCAGGAGGAGCAGGAAAGCGGCCCCCTGCGCCCAGCGGGAGACCAGGTCCTGCCCCACCTCCGCCGTGGAGGGGAAGCCAGGGGGCCGCCGCAAGCGTTCCTCCCGCTGGCGGCGCAGTCCCTGCACCCCGCGCCCCAGTCTCCACCACCGCCTGGGCATCCGCCGGAACGCGGGGATCCCCTCGGCCTGGAGGAGCCTGCGGGTCTCCCCATCCGGAGCCACCACTGCCACCTCTTTGGAAAGACTTTCAGCGTGGCGCCGCAGGAGTTTCACGGCGACCGGGGTGGCCAGGGCCACGGACCCTTTGGGCAACACCACCAGCACCCGCTTGCTGTCCGTCCACTCCAGGCGGTCGCGGAGGGTGATGAGGTCGTCGTCCGCTTCCAGGTAGATGACTTCGTCCATGGTTCCAACCCGCGCAGCCGGGCCGCCCCCGGCTACGCGCCCAGTGCCTCGTCCACCAGCGCTGGCACGCGGGCCAGGGCCTCCGGGAGCCGCTCAGGGTCACGGCCTCCCGCCTCGGCCAGAGTGGGCCGGCCCCCGCCGCCGCCCCCGACCACCTCGGCCACCTTCTTGACCAGGTCGCCGGCGTGAAGCCCCCGCTTCACCAGGTCCGGCGTGACCGCGGCCACCAGAGCCGGCCGGCCGTCCATGACCGCCCCCAGCACCACCACCGCCGAGCCCAGCCGGTCGCGGAACCAGTCCGCCATCTCCCGCAGGGTCTCGCGATCCCCGGCCTCCACAGCCCGGGCGACGACGTTCACTCCCCGCACCGGCACCACGTCCGCCAGGGCGCGCTCCAGGTCCCTCAGGGCCAGGGCCTTCCTTGCCGCTGCCAGTTCCTTCCTCAGGCCCTCTGTCTCGTCCAGGAGGGCCCTGACTTTCTCCCCCACCCCCTCTGGCGGGACTTTCAAGAGGGCCGCCAGGTCCTCCAGGGCCGTCAGGCGGGCCATGATCAGGCGCAGGGCACCGTGGCCCGTCACGGCCTCAATGCGGCGCAGGCCAGCGCCGATGCTCGTCTCCGACACGATGTGGAAGAAACCCAGTTGCCCCGTCCTCTGGACGTGGGTCCCACCGCACAGTTCCTGGCTGTAGGGCCGGTCCGCCGGCCCGACCCGGATGACCCGCACCACATCCCCGTACTTCTCGTCAAAGAGGGCGATGGCCCCGGCCGAGACCGCCTCTCGGTAGCCCATCACCCGTGCCTCCACCGGGTGATCGGCCAGGATGGCCTCGTTGACCTTGCGCTCCACCTCCGCCAGTTCCTCTGGCGTGAGCATGGCCGTGTGGCTGAAGTCAAAGCGCAACCGGTCCGGTGCGACCAGGGACCCGGCCTGCTGCACGTGCTCGCCCAGGGTCTCCCGCAGGGCCCTGTGCAAGAGGTGGGTGGCCGTGTGGTTGCGGGCGATGTCC
>JBMFPD010000131.1:0-8753 GCA_049969295.1 Anaerolineae bacterium
CCCGGGTTGTGAACTACGCCCGCCGTGTGGAGAGCGGCCTCAACGAGGCCCTGAAGAAACTCAAAGTGGAAGGGGTGTATGTGGAGCGGGCCTACGAAGTCTATACCGAAGAGAACGCCCGCTCCAAGGCAGCGGCCCGCAAGGCCGCCCTGGTCATCTACGGCTGGTACGACGACGCCGGCGTCAACCCCCGCTTTGAACTGGTGAGGGCCCCCCAGGAGTACATGCCCGTCCTCAAACAGGCCCCTGTGGACCTGGTGGAACTGGATAAGCTGGAACTGCGGGTGGGCCGGGAACTCAAGGAGATGAACTACATCGCCGCAGCCGCCATCGGCCTGGCCTACTACGCCGACGGCCAGATGGCCCAGGCCCTCTCCTTCTTCAACCTGGCCCTGGAGTCCGCTCCCGAGGAAGCCCGCCTGATGGGCAGGGAGTCCGTCTACTTCTACAAGGGCACCACCCATTTCTACCTACACCAGTTCCCCCAGGCTGTGGAGGCCCTGCAGGAAACCATCCGCCTCGCTCCGAACCTCTACGAGGCCCACCACAACCTGACCATCGCCTACAGCGTCAACTGCGACACGGACGCTGGCCTGCGGGAGACCGACGAAGCCCTGCGCCTCAAGCCGGAGAGCAGCGACACATACTACTTCCGCGGCGTGCTCCTGATGGCCGAGAACCGCTGGGAGGAGGCGGCCGAGGCCCTCCGCAAGGCCACGGAACTCGCGCCGGAGAACGCTGCCACCTATGCCGCCCTGGGCCAGGTCTACGAGACCCTGGGCCGTGCGGACGAGGCTGCAGCCGCATACCAGAAAGCGACAACCCTCTCCGGGCAGAACCTGGGGGAGAAAAAGGACGACCCGCAGGCCATGGCCGCACACGCCGACATCCTGGCGGGCCAGGGGAAGCCCGAAGAGGCGGTTGAGGAGTACAAGCAGGCTATCCAGCGGGCCGAAGCCCTTGGCCTCCGTCCCGACCGCCTGGCGTGGCTCTACCGCTCCCTGGGCCGGACCTACCTGGACCTGGAGCGCTGGGCGGAGGCCGCGGAGGCCTACGAGCGGGCCGTCGCCCTGGACCCCGGCCTCCCCACCGACCAGTCGTCCCTCGGCATGGCCTACCAGCACCTGGAACGGTACGACCAGGCCGTAGCCGCCTACCGGGAGGCCCTGGCCATCCTCCCCTGCGACGCCAACACCCACGACCTGCTGGGCGACCTCTACTGGAAGTTGGGCCGGGTGGACGACGCGCTCCGCGAGTACCAGGAGGCGGCGCGCTACGACCCGGACGACTTCACCGCCTGGCACGCCATCGGCCAGATCCTGGAAGAGCGCGGGCAGATGGACGAGGCGAAAGCGGCCTACGAGAAGGCCGTGACCGCAGCCGAGGCCTACCTCAAGGGTAACCCCCGCGACGCGACGGTGACCTACACCCTGGGCCTCATGTACCTCTTGCTGGGCGACACGGAGCGGGCCATCGCCCTCCTGCAGAAAGCCGTGGCCCTGAAGCCGAGCGCCGACGGCCACCGCTCCCTGGGCAACGCCTACTCCCAGGCTGGGGAGCACGAAAAGGCCCTGGAGGAGTACCAGGCGGCCCTGGCCATGGACCCCCAGAACGTGGCCAGTTGGACGGCCCTGGGTGACACCTACGCCACACTCGGCCGCACCGACGAGGCCATCGCTGCCTACCGCCAGGCCCTGGCCCTGAAAGAAGATGCCGATATCCACGCCTACATCGCCCTGCTCCTGGACAAGCAGGGGAGGACGGACGAGGCCGAGGCAGAGTACAGGGCTTCCCTTCGGGTGAAGGACAACGCCCTGGCCCACGTGGGCCTGGCCGAGATCTACGAACGATCCGGCCGGACCGAGGAGGCCATTGCGGAGTACAGGGCCGCCCTTCCCCTCGTCCAGGACCCGGCGATGGTGGCCAATATCCACCTCACCCTGGCCCGCCTCTACGGGCAACTGGGCCGCACCGAGGAGGCCATGGATGCGTACAGGGCAGCCCTCGTGCTCCTCTCGGAGGACCCTAGCCTGGATAGCACCCGGGCAACAGTGGCCTTCTACCTCCTGGACCGCTGCCGGCCGGAGGAGGCCCTCAGCGTGCTGCAACCGGCGCTGGAAAGGGAGGAGAAGCCCTCCCTGGAAGTCCTGATGGTCGGGGGACTGGTCTACGGGGCTCTGGGCAGGGACGCGGAAGCCGCCAGCGTGTACGCCACCTTGCTCCAGGAGCACCCAGACGCTGTCGCTGCCCACTACCTGGCAGCGTGGTTCGCCTACCAGCAGGACCGCCTGGACGAGGCCATCGGAGGGATGCAGAAGGCGGTGGAATTGGACCCGGAGTTCTTCCCCGCCTGGAAGGACCTGGGGTACTTCCTGGACGTCCGGGGCGACCTGGTCGGTGCGAGGTCGGCCTACTCCAGGACGCTGGAGATCCTCCCCTCGCACGTGAACGCCTGGATGGGCCTGGGCGAGATCGCCCTGCAGGAAGGAAAGCCAGAGGAGGCCCTTGCCCTGTTCCAGGAGGCGCTGCAGCAGTATCCGGAGTTCAGCCAACGGGTGCAGGATGGGCTGCAGACCGGGCTCATCAGCATCCACCTGGACCTCGCCTTGGCCTACGAGCGGTTAGGCCACGGCCCCGAGGCGGCGAAGGAGTGGGCGACAGCGCAGAAGTTGGCCGAGGAGATAGCAGCCAAGGCTCCTTCCAACTCCCAGGCCTTCTTCCAGTTGGCCGCCGCCTACTGGGCCTCCGGGGAGACCCAGAAAGCCGAGGCACCCCTCGCCCAGGCGGTGCAGTGCAACGCAGCCCTGGCCGCCCAATGGAAGCGGCTCCAGAAGAGGTTCGCGCTGCTGCGGGCCAGCCCCTGAACAGGGGCCCGTGGAGAGACGGCGAAACACCTGAGAAGGCACGAACGCAGCCGGTAGGGGCGCAGGGCGCACGGCCGTGCGCCCCTACCAATTGGCGCACTGCTAGCGCACCTGAGAGGGCAAGGGCTTGGCGTCGGAATAGGGCACTGGTTGGAGCGTCTCCAGCCCAAGCCACGCTGCGGCTTCCAGGACGGCCTCGGTGCAGTCCTGGAGGGCCAGGGCGTAGTGGTGCTTCAGCCCGTGGGCCATAATCGTGCTGATGAGGTCCAGCACGGAGATGGGCTGGCGGTTCATGCGCAAGTTGCGGAACCAGCCGCGGCTCCCATCGTAACTGGGCTTCTCGCGGCCCATCCCCTCGCCGTCCAGGAGGAAGATGTGCTGGCCGTCTCCCATGATCTGCAGGATCGTCCCAGGGGCCTTGCGGAAGACCATGTCGTTGGCCACCGGGAGGCGCTGGTTGAAGTGCAACGTCAGGCGCATCCCTTGCTCATCGGCGAGGGAGGGGGCGGTGGGGCCGCAGTGCCAGAGAAGGATGCTCTCGTCCTTCTGGTCAAAGGCGATCATGTCCATGATGGTGGTGGGCTCTCCCACAATGCCGTTGAGGAGGAGCATCCCCAGGGCCCCCAGGAGGTCCCCCTCGCAGGCGGTGGGAATGCCCAGGTGGTTGAGGCGGCCCAGGGTGGAGCAAGGGGCCCTCTGGAACTCGTCCTGCCACTCCATCCAGCAGCGGACGGCCAGGGCGTCGTAGCCTCCCTCCCGGGCCACCGAGAGGAGGGCCGCCTCAAAGGCCCCCACCTGCTCCAGCGCAGACCGCTCCACCTGCACCTCTGAAGCCAGGGCAACCATCTCCTCGGCGATCTGCCGGGCCTTCTCCGGAGGGATCTTCCGCACGCGGGCGAAGACATCCGCCAGTTCGTGGTCGTAGAAGCGGACGCCGAACCGCTTCTCCACCACGCGCCGGTCAAAGAAGAGGTTGTGGAACCCCATGGGCTGTTTGCCTATCAGCCCGATGCGCGCCCCCTGGAGGCGCTTGAGGCCCCGTAGAGCGTCCACGGTGATGCGGAAGCGCCGCTGGAAGAGCGAGTCGGTGGCCTGGCCGTGGAACCACTTGACACCCTGGGGGACCTGCGCGTACTGGACGATGACGCTTACCAGGTGGTTGGCACCGCAGAGGGAGTTGAGGGGCAAGCGCCCCTCCACCGTGGGTTCCGGCACGGACCACACCCCCAGGCGGTAACGGCCATCCAAGAGGGACATCAACGCGTCCCCAGAGCCGAAGGAACTGGTCTGCAGGAGGAGGAAGTCCACGCCCGCGGCGTCCAGTTCGGCGCGGAGGCGCTGGCCGTCCTCCCAAGTCAGGACCGGTTCAGGGCAAGGGTGGAAGAGGAACCCCCATTCCCTGGCGAGGGCCTCCAGTTCCCGCAGGGAGCGGGCCAGCTGCCCCTCTTTATCCCCGCTCCAGACGGGCCGGATGAGGCCCGCCAGGGCGATCTTGGGCTGAGGTGAGTGGCGCATTTGCGGTTCTCCTTGCCAATGGTGTTACATGGTTGTTTCAAGAATGTTGGCTACAAATCTGGATATAGTATAGCCGAAGAACCCCCGCCCGTCAAGAAGGGCGGGCTTGTAGTTGCGGTTGCACTTCGTGTTGGTCGTTTGTGCGGCTCCGTCGCTCGCCCGGCGTCAGGCAGACCGTAGGGCACGCCTCCTGGCGTGCCCTCTGCACTTTCGTAAACACAAGACAGCCTTGCTTGTGCGGTTGCAGGCTATGTTGGGGCGGTGTGACCTGCCTCTTGCCCGGTGCTGGCCGATGCCCGCCTGGGCCCCGATGCGGCGGCTCCACGCCCCAGGTCAGATTCCCTGGCAACCCTTGCGGAGGCGGGCGCTTCATGTTATAATCCCGCCGCCTGGACCACAATGGGGAGCAAAGGGGCTGACCTTGGGGCGACTTCCATTGGCTGGGCGTCGGGTGGACTCCATATGGCTTCCTTTGACGACGCGTGACAGGCCCTGGAAGCCGGTACGTCTCGTCGGACGCACCCGCAGGGGGCGCGCTGACGAGACGTTTCGTATCTAAGCGGCGCTTCACCGCCGCACCACACAGAGGACCAGGGAGGGCGCGGTGAACCTGCACGAGTCCCAATCCAAAGAGATCTTCGCCCGGTACGGCATCCCTGTCCCGGAGGGGAGTGTCGCTTCCACCCCAGAGGAAGCAGAGGCCATCGCCACACGCCTTGGCGGGCCAGTGGCCGTGAAGGCCCAGGTCCTCGTGGGAGGGCGGGGCAAGGCCGGAGGCATCCGCCTGGCCAGAGACCCCCACGAGGCCCGGCAGGTGGCCGAGCAGATCCTGGCCATGGAGATCAAGGGCCTGCCGGTGCGCCGGGTGCTGGTGGAGCGGGCCACCGACATCGCCCAGGAACTCTACCTGGGCTTCGTGGTGGACCGGGTGGCGGCGTGCGTGACCATGATGGCCTCCCCGGCGGGAGGGGTGGACATTGAAGAGGTGGCCCGCGAGACGCCAGAGAAGATCTTCCGCGCCCAGGCCCATCCCTACCTGGGGTTGCGGGGCTACCAGGCCCGGGACGTGGGCTACGCCATGGGCCTGCCTCGCGAAGCCGTGGGGGAATTCACCTCCATCGCCCTGGCCCTCTACCGCGCCTTCGTGGCCTGCGATGCCTCGCTGGCGGAGATCAACCCCCTAGTGGTGACGAAGGAAGGGCAGCTCCTGGCCCTGGACGCCAAGATCGTCCTGGACGACAACGCCCTCTTCCGCCAACCCGGACCTGGCAGCCCTGCGCGACGAGGAGGCGGAGAACCCTCTGGAGCGGGAAGCCCGCATCCACGGGCTGAGTTATGTCCACCTGGATGGCAACATCGGCTGCATGGTCAACGGGGCGGGGCTGGCCATGGCCACCATGGACGTCATCAAACTCTACGGCGGTGCGCCGGCCAACTTCCTGGACATCGGCGGAGGGGCCAAGGCCAGCCAGGTGGAGGCCGCGCTGCGCATCATCCTGGCCGACCCTAAAGTGGAGGCCATCCTCCTCAATATCTTCGGCGGCATCACCCGCTGCGACGAGGTGGCGCGGGGCATCCTCGCTGCCCTGGAGAAGGTCCCCACCCGGGTGCCCATCGTGGCGCGCCTGGTTGGGACCAACGAGGACGAAGGCCGCGCCCTCCTCGCCAGCGCGAACCTGATCACCGCCTCCACCCTGGTGGAGGCCGCGCAGAAGGCGGTGGCCGTAGCCAGGGGCGGAGCATGAGGGGCCAGAGGACATGGACGGAGAGTGCATCTTCTGCGCCATCGCCGCGGGGCGCGCCCCAGCAGAGGTCGTGTACGAAGATGAGGAGACCCTGGCCTTCCTGGACATCAACCCTGCCGCCCCAGGCCACACCCTCATCATCCCTCGGCGACATTACCGCAACCTCTTTGACCTGGACCCGGAGGCGGGGGCAGCGGTGATGCGGACCGCCGTGCGGGTAGCCCGGGCCCTCCGGGAGGCCCTCGCCCCGGACGGCATGAACCTGGTCCAGGCCAACGAACGGGCGGCGTTCCAGTCGGTCTTCCACTTCCACGTGCACCTGGTGCCCCGGTGGCTGGGAGACGGCATCGCCTCGCCCTGGCGCCAGCGTCCGGCCAGCCCGGCCGCGCTGAGGGAGGTGGGCGACAGGATCCGCCAGGCACTCACCCCTGCCGGAGGGGAATCGGAGGGAGAGCATCCATGAGCATCTTGGTGGGCCGCAACACGAGGCTGGTCGTCCAGGGCATCACCGGGCGGGAGGGACGCTTCCACACCGCCGAGATGGTCAAGTACGGGACGAACGTGGTGGCGGGCGTCACCCCGGGCAAAGGGGGTGAGTGGTGCGACGGCATCCCCGTCTTTGACACGGTGCACGAGGCCGTGGAGGCCACAGGGGCCAACACGTCGGTCATCTACGTGCCGGCCCGCTTCGCCGTGGAAGCCATCCTGGAGGCCGCCGACGCCGGCATCGGCCTCATCGTCTGCATCACGGAAGGCATCCCCGTCCTGGACATGGTCCAGGTCAAAGCCTACCTGCGGGAGAAGGGCGCGCGCCTCATCGGTCCCAACTGCCCGGGGGTCATCACCCCTGGTGAGGCCAAGGTGGGCATCATGCCCGGGCATATCCACCTCCCGGGCCACGTGGGGGTGGTTTCCCGCAGCGGCACCCTGACCTACGAAGTGGTCCACGCCCTCACCGAGCGGGAACTGGGCCAGTCCACTGCCGTGGGCATCGGCGGGGACCCCATCGTCGGCACCGACTTTGTGGAAATCCTCAGCCTCTTCGAGGCCGACCCGCAGACGGACCAGGTGGTGCTCATCGGCGAGATCGGCGGGACGGACGAGGAGCGCGCCGCGGCGTTCATCCGCAGCCAGATGACCAAGCCGGTGGTGGCCTTCGTGGCTGGCCAGACCGCGCCGCCCGGCAAGCGGATGGGCCACGCTGGAGCCATCATCTCCGGCGGCACGGGAACCGCGGCGGAGAAGATCCGCGCCTTCCGAGAGGCCGGGGTGCCCGTGGCCCGCCACCCGGCCGAGGTTGCGGACCTCCTGGTCAAGATCGGGCGGTGAGGGAGGGGGCACATGGCTCCCAAGTACTGGCGCAAACCGCTGGACCTGGACCGGATCCGCGTCCCGCGGGGGCACCTCGTGATCCTGAAGGAGCGGTGCAAGGGGTGCCAGTTCTGCATCGCCTTCTGCCCCCAGGGCGTGCTGAAAGTCTCCGACGAGTTCAACAGCAAGGGCTACCATCCCCCGGTGGTGGTGGATGAGCGGAACTGCGTGGCCTGCGGGCTGTGCGGGCTCCTGTGTCCGGAGTTCGCCATCTACCACCTGGAAGAGCAGATGGAGGTGGCGGAGGAGTGAGCGGGAGAGGCCCCCTGCAGGGCGAGTTCTTCATCAACGGAGATGTGGCCTGCGCCGAAGGAGCCATCAGCGCGGGATGCCGCTTCTTCGCCGGCTACCCCATCACCCCGGCCACGGAGGTGGCCGAGAGGATGGCCGAGCGGTTGCCCGAAGTGGGCGGCATCTACATCCAGATGGAGGACGAACTGGCGTCCATGAACGCTGTCCTGGGGGCGTCGTGGGCCGGCGTCAAGGCCATGACGGCCACCTCTGGCCCGGGGTTCAGCCTCATGATGGAGAACCTGGGTCTGGGCATCATGACCGAGACCCCCTGCGTCGTCGTCAACGTCCAGCGGGGGGGCCCTTCCACCGGCCTGCCCACCCTCGTGGGCCAGGGGGACATGATGCAGGCCCGTTGGGGTTCCCACGGCCCCTACGAGATCATCGCCCTGGCCCCCACCTCCCCCCAGGAGTTCTTCGACCTCACCGTGCGGGCCTTCAACCTCTCGGAGGAGTTCCGGACGCCCGTGCTGGTGATGGCCGATGCCGAAGTGGGCCACATGACCGAGAAGGTGGTCATCCCTCCGCCGGAGGAGATCCCCCTCTACCCCCGGCGGAAACCCAGGGTCCCGCCGGGGGCGGGCTTCCGCCCCTTTGAGCCAGGCGAGGACCTCGTGCCGCCCATGCCTGTGGCGGGGGAGGGGTACCGCATCCACGTCACAGGCCTCACCCACGACGAGCGCGGCTACCCGGTGATGTCGGAGGAGGCCCAGGACCGCCTGGTGCGGCGGCTGGTGGAGAAGATCCGCCGGGGCCGCGACCGCATCATCCAGGTGGAGGAGAAGTACCTGGACGACGCCGAGGTGGTGGTCTGCGCCTACGGCATCTCGGCCCGCACGGCCCAGTGGCCCCTGGAGCAGGCCCGCCAGGAGGGGATCCGCGTGGGGATGCTCCGCCTCATCACCGTGTGGCCCTTCCCCGAAGAGCCCGTGCGGGCCCTGGCCCGGCGGGTGCGGGCCTTCGTGGT
>JBMFPD010000132.1:0-8541 GCA_049969295.1 Anaerolineae bacterium
CTGGGGGCGCGTGAGGGCCGCAGTGGGCAAGGGGGGCGTGGCTGTGGGCCGCGCTCCAGCGGCCGTGGCGGTCCGGGCCGGTGTGGGGGTCGGTTGTGGGGTCACGGCTGGCCCTCCCTTGCACGCGGCGAGCACCACCAGGCCCGCCACCAACACGGCTCCTCGGAAGAGGTTCATGCTGCGGCGACTCTCCATCCCCATCCTCACCAGTCCCTGTATTTTCGCCCCATTGGGCGATTTCGGCAAATCGGGGAAAGCTTCCTTAAAGGCGGGCCCCGTGTCACCCGGCGCGCTGGCGGGGGGCAGCGCGTGTGCCGGTCGCACTTGTCCCCTGGGGCGTCCGAGGTCGGCCCCTCAGGGCTGACTCATTCTTCCAGAACTCTGACAGCCTTCTGACGCGGCAGACCGTAGGGCACGCCTCCTGGCGTGCCTTCTGTGCCGGGAAGAGCGGTTATATAGCCTCCCCTTTCAGCCCTGGTCGGTCCCTGGCCCCGGTTTGCCCTTCAGAGGCAATTGTGGTAAAATTGCATTTGCAACCGATTGCAACAGAGGCCAAAGGAGGTTGCCCGATGGCCTGCGAGAAGCTGTTCCTGGAACAATTGCGGAAGCGGGGCTTCCGCCTCACGCCCCAGCGGGAGATGGTCCTCTCGGTCCTCCACGACGTCCAGGGCCATGCCACCGCCGAGGAGATCTACGCCCGGGTGCAGAAGATCAGTTCCTCGGTGGACATCTCCACCGTCTACCGGACACTGGAACTCCTCCAGGAGTTTGACCTGGTGGCGGCCTTTGACCTGGAGGACGGCCAGCGCCACTACGAACTGCTGGGCCTCCACGGGCCCCACTGCCACCTGGTCTGCCGGGCCTGCGGCACCACAGTGAGCGTGGACCTGGAGGTGGTCCAACCCCTGGGCGAACGCTTGCTGCAGGACTACGGGTTCCAGGCCGACCTGGAGCACCTGACCATCACGGGCCTGTGCCGGGAGTGCCAGGCGCGCCTGGCGACCCGGGAGGCGGCGTGAGCGGTTGGCCTGCGGGCACCCCATCCATTTCGCGAGGAGGTCTTCCATGCACATTCCCGACGGATACCTGAGCCCAGCGACCTGCGCCGTGATGTACGCTGCGGCTGCGCCCTTCTGGGTCGTGGCCTCCCAGAAGGTCAAGAAGGCCCTCAGCCACCGCATGGTCCCCCTGCTGGCGGTCTTCTCGGCCTTCGCCTTCGTCATCCAGATGTTCAACATCCCGGTCCCCGACGGGACGACGGCCCACGCCACTGGCGCGGCCCTGATGGCCATCGTGCTGGGGCCGTGGGCGGCGGTGCTGGGGGTCTCCGTGGCCCTCTTCATCCAGGCCGTCTTCTTCGGGGATGGAGGCATCCTGGCCTTCGGGGCCAACGCCCTCAACATGGCGGTGATCATCCCCCTGGTGTCCTATGCTGTGTACCGGGCGGTGGCCGGGCGTGCGCCAGTGGGGTCATCGCGCCAGTGGATCGCCGCGGCGGTGGCTGGCTACGTGGGCATCAACGTCGCGGCCCTGGCGGCGGCGGTGGAGTTCGGCATCCAGCCGGCCCTCTTCCGCGCCGCCGATGGCACGCCCCTCTACAGTCCTTACGGCCTCTCGGTGGCGGTCCCGGCCATGATGTTCGCCCACCTGACCATCGCTGGCTTTGCCGAGGCGGTGGTCACGGGAGGCGCGGTGGCTTTCCTGCAGCGGGCCATGCCGTACCTGTGGCAGGCCAAAGCGGTGGAGACGGAGGCATCAGCATGAAGCGGCACACCCTCCTCTGGATCGGCCTGGCGGTCCTGGCGGTCCTCTCGCCCCTGGGGCTCCTCGCCCCTGGCACGGCCTGGGGGGAGTGGGGCGCCGAGGAGTTCCACGACATGCTGGGGTACGTGCCCCAGGGCCTGGAGCGGTTCGCGGAGTTCTGGCGCGCCCCCCTGCCGGACTACGCCATCCCCGGCCTGGGCGACGTCCCGGGGTACATCCTCTCCGCCGTGGTGGGCATGGGCCTGGTGGCGCTGGCCACCTGGGGCCTGGGCCGCGTGCTCGCCCATCAGGAGCGGTGAGGTGCAGGGACGGACTTCGGCGAGGCCGCGCCCCGGGAGGCGCGGCCTCGCCCGCCCCCGGCGCGACTTCGTCGCCACCACCCTTGCGGACCTCACCGCAGCGGTGCAGCGTTCGGTCTTCGCCGAGGAGTTCGCGCGGCGGAGTGGGTGGCTCCAGGCCCTGGACCCGCGGGTCAAGGTCCTCACGTTCCTCGGGTTCCTGCTCCTCTGCGCCCTGACGCACCGGCTGGAGGTGCTGGCGGCCCTCTACGGCCTGACCCTGGCCCTGGCCGCCGCGGGGCGCATCCCGCTGGGGTTCTTCGTCCAGCGGGTGTGGGTCTTCATCCCCCTGTTCACCGGCCTCGTCGCCCTGCCGGCCACCTTCAACTGGGTCACGCCGGGGGAGCCCCTGGTGACCCTTGTCCGCTTCCCAGCCGGATGGCAGTTCCTCCCGCCGGACCTGAGCATCACGGCCCAGGGGCTGCGGGGGGCAGCTTTCCTGGTGGCGCGGGTGGCGACATCGGTCTCCTTCGCCGTGCTCCTGGTGCTGACCACGCCGTGGGCGCACCTCCTCAAGGCCCTCGCCGTGCTCCGGTTTCCCACCGTGGGCATCCTCACCCTGGGGATGACCTACCGCTACCTCTTCGTCTTCCTGCGGGTGGTGGGGGACCTGTTCCTGGCCCGTAAGAGCCGCACGGTGGGCCGCACGCCTCCCGGCGAGCAGCGCCGCTGGATCGCGGACCGCATAGGGTACCTGGCTGGGCGCTCGTTCCACCTGGGCCACGAGGCCTATCTGGCCATGGTCTCCCGCGGATGGAGCGGCCGGGCCCGTCTCGTGGATGACTTCCGCCTGCACTGGTGGGATGGGGCGTGGGCGGCTTTTTCGCTGGGCGTGGCAGCGCTCGTGGCCCTGTGGGAGGTGGGAGGACGATGACCGGGCCGCTCTTCCTCCTCCAGGGGGTCGGCTACCGCTACCCGGATGGCCGCCAGGCTCTGGCGGGGATTGACCTGGCCATCGCGCCCGGCGAGGCCCTGGTCCTCCTGGGGGCCAACGGCTCCGGCAAGTCCACCCTCCTCAAGGTGCTGGATGCCCTCTACTTCCCCACCGAAGGGGAGGCCTGGGCCTTCGGCGCCCCCCTGACGGAGCAGCAGTTCCAGGATGAGACCTTCGCCTACGCCTTCCGCCGGCGGGTGGGGCTCCTCTTCCAGGATGCCGACGTGCAGCTCTTCTCGCCCACCGTCTGGGACGAGGTGGCCTTTGCCCCCCTCCAGATGGGGTTGCCCAGAGGGGAGGTCCAGGAGCGGGTGCACCAGGCCCTGGACGCCCTGGGGATCACCGCCCTGGCGGACCGCGCCCCCTACACCCTGAGCGAAGGGGAGAAGAAGAAAGTGGCACTGGCCTCCCTCCTCTCTCTGGACCCGGAGGTGTGGCTCCTGGATGAGCCGACGGCCGGGCTGGACCCCCGGAGCCAGGGGTGGACGATAGACTTCCTCCTCTCCCTGATGGAGCGGGGGAAGACGCTGGTGGTGGCCACCCACGAACTGGAACTGGCCGAGGTGGTGGCCCGCCGCGTCTACGTCCTGGGGGAGGACCACCGGCCTGCTGCCTCCGGTCCCCCCCACGAGGTGCTGAGGGACGAGGCCCTCCTCCTGCGGACAAACCTCCTGCACCAGCACCGGCATCCCCACGTGGGGTGGGAGCACCGCCATCCCCACCGCCACGGCGTGGCCCACGCTCACTGAGCCCCCACACTCCCTGAATCAGGAGGGCCGCGCCCTGCCGGCGGGCAGGGCAGGTCCCTTTGGGCACGCCCAGGGCTGTCTCACTTATAGAACTCTGGCAGCCTTCTGGCGCGGTAGATCGTAGGGCACGCCTCCTGGCGTGCCCTCTGCGCCGGGAAGAGCGGTTTATAGCCTTCCCTTTTGTAGAAACGAGACAGACCTGTTGGCACGCCTTGTGCACCTTGCCAGCAGGGGAAAGGCGTGGTATACTTGCATAAGGTTACGTCAAGTTGGGGGTCTGCCTGCCCTGAGACCCGGTTCCATCATAGGGCCGGGCGAGCGCCAGAGCCGCCCAGACGGCCAATAGTTGGCAACTGCCCTGACAGCCATTGGAAACTCAGGGCTATCTATGGTATACTGTGTGGGACGGCAAGCCGGTCCCCCAGGACCTGCGGCAGGGGCGGAGATGGACACGGACGCGACCGACCAGAGGGAAGAGGAATTGGTGGAGCGGATGGCCTCGGCTCTGGAGCGATGGGGCCTGGCCACCCCTGCAGCCTTCTTCCTGGAATGGAGCCGCCCCCTCAGTTTCGTAGGAAGCCAGTTCCTCCTCCTGGCGGAACCGTTCCTGCGGCCCTTTGTCGGGCACCAGGCTCCGGCGGACTGGGCCGTGCTGTTGGCCGACCGGCGCGGGCTGGACCTGCTCCTGGAGCGCCTCGCCCAGGGGCACCGCGCCCGGAGGCCTGTGGAGTAGCCAGGCCCCAAGAGGGCCTTCGGCAAGGCGGGAGGACTCCTATGGACGTCCTGGCAAGCCTTCTGGCAGGAAGCAGCCTGGGCACTCCCCAAGCCCTGATGCTCGCCTTCCTGCTCCTCTTCGTGCCCACCCTTCTCTTCTTCCGAGCGCGGGTCCGGGCCGGCAGACGGCCGTCCCTGCGACCCCTTTCCGCCTTCGCACGCCTGCGCGACCTGGTGGGCCTGGCTGCAGAGTCCGGCAGGGCCCTGCACCTCTCCCTGGGGACAGGCAGCGTGCACGGCACAGCGGCCGCGGAGACCCTCGCTGCCCTGGACCTCCTGGATGCCCTGGGCCAGCAGGCCGCTGCGTACGGCGCCAGGCCCCTGGTGACCACCGGGGACCCCACGCTGCTCCTGGCTGCCCAGGGTGTCCTCCGGGGCGGCTACGAGGCCCAGGGGCTCCCGAAGGAGTACGATCCCCTGAGCGCACGCCTGGTGGCCCCGGACCCCGCTGCCTACGCCGCGGGCGTGACGGAGACGGTCCACCACGAGCCGCTGGCCGCCCAGGTCATGGCCGGACGGTTCGGAGATGAATACCTGCTGATGGCAGAAGCCGCGGTGCACCAGGGCCTGGAGCAGGTGGGCGGGGCGGCGCCGCCCCCTGTGCTCCCCTTCGTCCAGGCCACGGCCCACCACCCGGTCCTGGGGGAGGAACTCTTCGCCCTGGGCGCGTACCTGCGGGGGGACCCGGCCCATGTGGGCAGCCTCCTGGCCCAGGACTGGATGCGCGTGCTCCTCATCCTTGTCATCGTCGTCGGGATCGTGGCCAAGACCGTGCTGGGTTAGGCGTGGAAGGCCAAGGAGGAGTCCGGTGCGGAGGATCTTGCCGACAACCGCAGCCCTGGCCGCAGGCCTTCTGGTCCTCCTGGACCTCTTCATCCAGAACCCGTACCTGGACCTGATCGGATGGGTGCTCACCGACTGGGCTGCCATCCTCGCGGGTTTCGCGCTTTTGGCTGGGGCCTACAACGTACTGGCCTCCCACTTCCGCCGGGTGGGGCGCCGGGAGGCGGGGTGGACCTACAGCCTCGTCCTGATCCTCTCCCTGTGGGTGGTGCTGGTGGTGGGCATCCTGGACCCGAGCGGCCCCCAAGGTGACTTCGTCTCCTGGGTGTTCCGATATGTGCAGTTCCCCTTGCAGGCCACCTTCTTCGCCCTGCTGGCCTTCTATGTGGCCACAGCCGCCTACCGGGCCTTCCAGGTCCGCCGCCCGGAGGCGCTCCTCATGCTCGCGGCTGGCCTCGTCGTCCTGATCGGGCAGAGCCCGGTCGGCGCCTGGCTGGGAGGGGCCCTGCCGCGCGCTGCCCAGTGGATCGTCGCCGTGCCGACGACGGCAGGCGTGCGCGGTGTCCTGCTGGGTGTGGCCCTGGGGGCTGTGGCGACAGGCCTCCGGTTGCTCATGGGTATGGACCGGCCCTACGCCCGGTAGGCCAAGGAGCGACAGACCATGATCTACTGCCCGAACTGTGGGACGGCCAACCGAGACGGCAGCAAGTTCTGCAACGAGTGCGGGGCACGCCTCGCCGCGCCTGGCACCGGCACCGCCTGCCCCGAGTGCGGCACCTTCAATCCCGTGACCCGCCTGTTCTGCCAGAAGTGCGGGGCGCGCCTTGTGACGGTGGCTCCCGAACCGGAACCCGAAGAGCCCGAGGGGATGCCGGTCACCGGGTTCTCCCTCCCCTCGCGCCTTCTGGAACAGCCTCCCGAGGGAGGGGTGGAGAAACCCTCCGCCGGCGAGGAAGAGGCGCTGATCCCCGGGTGGCTGGCCGACCTGGAGCCAGAGGTGGCAGAAGGAGGCCTTCCTCCGGAGGCCCCGGCCGCGCCTGCGGAAGAGGTGGAGGCGCCGGACTGGCTGCGCCAGTTGCGATCTGGCCTGCCCTCGGAACCGGAGGCCGAAGCCGCGCCCGAGGCGCCGGTCCCAGAGGCGGAAGCCGCGCCAGCGGAAGAGGTGGAGGCGCCGGACTGGCTGCGCCAGTTGCGGGCCTCGCTTCCCCCGCTGGAAGAAGAGGCCGAGGCCAGGCCTCCAGCCTGGTTGACCGAAGAGGGAGAGCCCTATCCCCGTGTGCCCGTCTTCGCCGAGCCTGTAGCGGGCGTTGAAAAGCCCCTTCTGCCGGAAGAGACACCGCCCCTTCCAGAGGAGGTGGCTCCGGGCAGCCTGCCCCTGGAGATCCCGCCCTGGCTGGAGGGCCTTGAGGAAGAGGTAGGGGTGGAAGCCCCACCCCCTCCGCCTGTCGGCGAGCACCTGCCCCCGCCCTGGCTGGCCGAACCTGCCCCGGAGGAAAGGGCGGCGGAGGCCGCGCCGCCTCCTGTGGAGGCGGTGGAGGTTCCTCCAGAGCCGCCGCGCGTGGAGGCCGAAGAGGAGGAGATGCTCCCCGAATGACTCAAGGCACCGCCCCCTCTCCCAGCCGAGGCTGCACCGGCCGCGCTCCTGCCCACGGGGGATGAGGCCGTGCCAGGGGAGATTCCGCCCTGGTTGGAGCCCCTCTCCCCCCTGGCTCGCGGCCCTGCCGCGGAGGGCGAGGAGGGCACGGGCCTCCTGGAGGGGGTCTCGGGCCTGGTCCCTGTGGCACCGGCCGTGCTGGAGGGCCGGGAAGAGGGGAAGGGGCCGGGGCCTTCTCCTGTCGTGGGTGCTTCGGAGGCCAACCTCTTCCGCCGGGTGCTCGCGGAGCCTCCGCCGGAGGAACCCCCAGCACGGCCAAAGGCCAGGCGGTTCCCTCTCTGGGGCCGGTGGCTGGTGAGCCTGCTCCTCCTGGCTGCCGTGGGCATCCCCACCGTGTGGAACAGCGTCACGGGGCGGCCTCTCCTGAACCTGCGCCCGGCCGTCCCGCCGGCGGTGCAGGCCCTCTACGAAGAGGTGGAACAGGTGCAGCCGGGCGAAGCCGTGCTGGTGGGCTGGGATGTGGACCCCTCCTCGGCTGGGGAACTCGCGCCTCTGGCGGAGGCCATCCTCGGCCACCTGATGCAGCGGGGGGCACGCCTCTTCGTCGTGAGCCTCCTCCCCGCTGGCCCGCCCCTGGCCCAGGAAACCCTGGACGGCCTGGCCAGGACCCAGGGGGCTTACGCGTACGGAGCCCATTACCTCAACCTGGGGTACCTCCCCGGCGAGGACCTGGGCCTGCGGGCCTTGAGCGGTGCCGGGGGTCTGGCCACGCTGGACCGGGATTACGTCCAGGGGAAGGCCCTGGCCCAGTGGGAGGTCGCGGCAGGGGTGCAGGGTGTGGACGACTTCCGCCTCATCGTCGTCCTGGCCGCGGACGCCCAGCAGGTCAGGCGCTGGATCGAGCAGGTGGGGGCCCAGCACCCGGTGCCCCTGGTGGCTGGCGTGAGCGCCGGTGCTTTGCCCGCTCTGCAGCCGTACCACGAGACGGAGCCCCGCCAACTCGCGGGGCTTGCAGGCGGCCTCCCGGACGCCGCGGCCTACGAGTCGCTCCGCGGCGTCTACCTGGCCGGCCAGAGCCGGATGGAAGCCCTGGCCGGCGGTGTGCTGGCCCTCGTCTTCATCGTGGTCGTGGGGAACGTGGCCCTGCTCTTCGGCCTGGGCCGTCAGGGAGGGTGAGGCACCATGCTGGACCCTGTGCAAGCGGACGTCCTGGGCGGGTGGGTGGCCTTCGTCCTCACCCTGATGGTGTTCAGTTACCTCCTGGGGGACAACCCCCTCTTCCGGCTGGCGGAACACCTCTTCGTAGGGGTGGCGGTGGGGTACGCCGTCGTTGTCGTCTGGCGCACGGTGCTCGTGCCGCGGCTCTGGGCTCCCCTGGCTGCCGACCCCGTGGCCAACTGGCCCTTCTTGATCCCCCTGGTGCTGGGCCTGCTCCTCCTGGCCCGGGTCCGGTCCCGCTGGTCTTCCTTGGCCAACCTCCCGATGGGGTTCCTCTTTGGCGTGGGGGCTGCCCTGAGCATCGGCGGCGCGCTGTTGGGGACGCTCTATCCCCAGATGCAGGCCAGCCTCGTCTCCCTGAACCCGGCCCACTACGGGGGCCGATGG
>JBMFPD010000133.1:0-8540 GCA_049969295.1 Anaerolineae bacterium
TGGGACCTGAACGGCCGAAACGGGGATCTCCGGGCCGGAAAGGGGTAGGAAGCAAGGGGCAGCGGGCCCTGGAGGATGGAACATGGAGCAGAAGAAAGCAGATTCGGGGATCGGTAGGGTCGCACCCTTCGCCCTGGTGGGCATCGTCGTGGCGGCTCTCCTCTTCGGAGGACAGGGGTGCACGCCCAAACCCGCGACCCCCGCCGGCCCTGTGGAGCCGGTGGCCAAGGTCACCTGGGAGAACACCATCGGGCCGCTCCTGTCCCAGAAGTGCGGGGGATGCCACGGCTCTTCAGGGGGCCTCTCTTTGGCCACCTACGAAGACGCCTTGAAAGGCGGCCGCCGCGGGCCAGCCATCCAGCCGGGCAAGGGGGAGGAAAGCCTCCTCGTACGCGCCCTGCGGGGCACGGAGCCAGGCCTCCCGCGCATGCCGGCGAACCGGCCGCCCCTCTCGGAGGATGAAATCAGCCTCATCTCCGGCTGGATTGACTCCGGCGCGCCCAAGTAGGGCGCGGCCCCTCCGGGCAAGGAGTTACGGTGCGGTAGCGTCAGGGGCGAGGTCCAGCCACACCGCCAGGTCGCTGAGGGCAGTGGATTCCAGGAGGTAGCGGACCCCGCCCCGCACTGCCCGCTCCTGGATGGCCGCGAGGAGCACCCGCGGCTCCTGCAAACCGTCGGGAAAGGGAGTTCCCTCCTGGCGCACGTAGCCCCACATGTGCTCCAGCGCGTTGCGGACGCCGCCGGGCGATGGCGGCTGCCGCAGGAGCCTCACCAGGTCCAGCGCCAGATCGGCGAAGGGCGCTTCCCCACCGGGTCCCGCCAGGCTCTGGCCCAGGGTGCGGTAGCGGGCCGGGTCCCGCGCCAGGACGGAGTACTTGTGCTGTGCCCACAACTCCTGGGTGGAGCGCGGCAAGGGGATGCGCCCGGGTTCCTTCCCCCGGTACTTCTCCTCCAGGAGGGCGAACTGCCGTGCCGGTGGATCCACAAAGGACTCGGGCCAGTGGAACGGCTCCCCCACCGTCACCGGGCTCTGGTGGCGGTAGCCCCGCAGGCGCATCTCGGCCACCACCATCTCGTGCCGCAGCCGGAGCGCGTGCAGGTGCTCCCGCCAGCGCCGGGTCTCGGGGTGATGGGCGTAGCCGCGCCTCCCCTCTTCCACGATGGTCAGGAGGGCGTGGAGTTCCTGGTGCTCCCCCAGCAGGCTCTGGCGGTTCAGGTAGCCAGGGTGGATGTCCCAGACGCGCATGGTCAGCCCTGCGCGCCGCCTTCAGGTGGGCCCGCAGGGGCGTCGTCCAGCCCATCCAGCAGAGCCAGGAGTTCGGCATTGGGTGGGATGTCGCTCATGGAATGCCCGTAGTGCACGAACCGCACCTGCCCCCGCCGGTCCACAAGGACCTGGGCCGGCATGCGCCCCAGTTTGAAGAGGTTCACTTCCTGGCCGTACAGCTTGAGGACAGAATGATCAGGATCAGGGAGGCCCACAAACGGGAAGGTCTCCTGAGTCCAGTACTGGGCGAAGGCCTCCGGTCCCTCAGGGCCGACCACCACCACTTCCGCATCCCGGGCCTGGAACTGGGCGTAGTCCTGGCGCAACTGCGCCATGTGCCGGCGGCAGAACGGTCAGGCGAAGCCCCGGTTCAGCACCAGGAGCACCCGCTTGCGCCCCCGGTAGTCCGAAAGGCGCACTGTCTTGCCCCGGAAGTCCTGCAGCGCGAAGTCTGGTGCAGGGGTGTTCAGGTCCACTCTCGGCATGGAGACCTCCTTATCTCGCTCACGCAGTCCAGCGGCGGGGGGCTGGGCAGGCCAGGTCGGGCACGAAGAGGACCGTCCTCCAGACGTAGAACACGGTCCAGGCCATGAGGAGCGCGCCGAGGACGCCCGGCGCGACCGCCCCCACGCTGCCCAGGAGGAACCCTCCGACGGAGGGGGAAACGACGCGTGCCAGGCTGTTCAGGGAAGCCGCGAGGCCCAGCGTGCCCCCTACCTCCTCCGGGTAGACCGACTTGGTGAGCGCGCTGCTGGTAGCCACCCGCAGCACGCCGGACGCCAGGGCCAGGGGGGCCAGCACGAGGAGGAGGACCGGCAGGCTGGGCGTCAGGGCCCAGGCGAGCAAAGACACGGCCAGGAGCGCCGCACCGCCGAAGACCAGTTGTTTGTCGGTGAAGCGGGCGCTCAACCAGCGAATGCCCACCCCCTGCACCAGGACTACCAGCACGCCCACATAAGTCAACACGTAACTGGTGGTCCGGGCGTCCAGGGCCAGACGCCTCTGGGCAAACAGGGCGAAGATGGTCTCAAAGGTGGAGAAGGCCAGGGCGAAGAAGAGCTGCGTCTGCAGGAGGGGCCCGACGCAGGGGCGACGCAGAGCCTCCAGAAGGGCGCGTGCCGTGACCGCGGTTCGCTCGCTTTGGGCCCATTCGGCCCGTTCCTCCGGCGGCAGCGACTCCGGAAGCCACAGGAACACCCCCAGGAAGTTCAGGAAGGCCAGCCCGGCTGCGGCGAAGGCGGGCAGGGCGTAGTTCCCCCCGGCGCTCAACGTCCCTCCGATGGCCGGACCGAAGATGAACCCCAGGCCGAAGGCCGCGCCGATGAGCCCCAACCCCCTGGCCCGTTCCTTCTCCGTGGTCACGTCGGTGATGTAGGCCTGGGCCAGGGAGATGTTGCCCCCCAGAAGCCCGTCCAGAACCCGGCTGAAGAAAAGCATCCACAGCGAACGGGCCAGCCCCAGGAGGAGGAAACTGACCACCGTCCCGGCGATGCTGAGGAGCAGGAAGGGGCGCCGACCATAGCGGTCCGAGAGCCGCCCCAGGATCGGGGCCCCGAGGAGTTGCGCCAGCGCATTGGTCCCCAGAAGCAGGCCCACCACCGCTGGCGTGGCCCCGAAGGTCGCCGCGTAGTAGGGCAAGAGGGGCAGGATGAGGCTGAACCCCAGGACATCCACGAACACAAAGATGAAGAGCAAAGTCAATGCAAGACGCGGGTTCTTCAATCCAGGTCCCTCCCTTTGCCAGAGTCTGTGATGGTGACCAGGTCCGTTGGGTAAGGGGCGAAGAAGTGCTGGCGGCTCAAGTAGGGCTCTTCAAAACGGATGACCCAGGCCCTCAGGATGCCCACGGGCACGCTCATGGGGAGGCGGCCAGCGCGGTACTGGGCCAGGGCATCCAGGAAGTAGGCTTTCTCCTGAGGGGAAAGCCCCTCGCGAAGGTGCCCCAGGGCGTGCAGGAGGACGTTGACGATGGACGTGGAGCGCGCTGGGTTGGCCAACGCCGACCGCAGGTGCTCCTCGTACGCGGCCAGGACCTCGGAAGGCGGCCGGCCCTCGGGGTTGGCCACGATGCGCCCCAACAGGCGGAGCTGCGCCTGGCTGTAGGCCATGAGGAGGAACTTGTGGTCGGCATGGAAGCGGACGAGGTCACCCATCCTGCCGCCATCCCGCACCTGGCGGAACCGGGCCAGGGTGAACAGCCGGATGAGGAAGTGTTCCCGCAGGCGGAAGTTCTTGAGGCGGCCTTCCTCCTCTACCGGCCAACCGGCGAACCGCTCTTTCACCGCTCCACCGAAGAACCCCACGCCCTTTCCCACCGGCGCCACCTTCTCCCCAGGAGGGTAGACTTTGACGTCCTGGATGCCGCAGGAGGGCGAGCGCCCTTTGAGCAGGAACCCGTCCACGGCCTCCAGCGCGCCAAGGAACGTTTCGGCAAAGGCCCGCATCTCGTCAGTCACATCCCTCCCCGTCGCGGGCTGGAGGAGGCGCGGTCTTCCGCCTGCCAGCACCACCCGCAGCGGCTCCCTGGGGACCCCCAGGCCGATCTCCACCTCTGGGCAGACCTGCACGAAATCCACATGGGGCCTGAGGCTGGCGACGAACTCGTCCGGGATGGTCTGCCCATTGTAGCGGCAGGCGGCAAAGCCCAGGCACTTGCTCACCACGACCCTGGGCCGAGGGAACTCCGCAGTCATCCCTGTTGCCCCTTCAGTTCCTCCCGCCGGCGGCGGTACTCCACGATGGGTCGGTCGCCCTGGACCAACTTCTCCCCGAGGGCCAGGCTGCTGGCCTTGGGGACCTGGGTCTGCACCACCCGGCGGTCCTGATGGGCGACCAGCAGGTTGAAGGGCATGGCGGCCCGGTTGACCAGGTCCCGCAGGATCGGCACCCGCAGGAACCTCTGGTAGAAGCGCAGGTAGAGGAGGGTGTGGTCCTCGTCCACAGGGACGAAGGCCGCCACGATCCGCACGTCGTCGGAGATGTGGTTCTGCCACAGGTTGGGGAAGATGAACTCCAGGTAGACCTGGCTTTGGGAAACGTCCACTTCCTGCGGCTTCAGGGGAGGTGTGCCGTCGTCCACCCGGCTCCGCACGTAAACGTAGAACATGTCCTCGCTAACCCATTGCACCACCGGGCCATCCACGATGGTGCGGTTGCCCCGGCCGATGGTGTTGTGGTGGACGAAGGGGAGGTGGATGGGGTCCAGCTGGTTCTCAATGGCACGGGAATAGTGCGTTTCCCAGGGGTCAATGGCCTGGGCGTAGGTGAATCCTTCCCCCAGGTCGTCGAAGAAGCGGGGTGGCTGGAGGTTCTCCGGGGGACTCTCCCCCCACCAGACCCAGATGAAGTCGTGAGCTTCGTGGGTGGGGTAGGCCTGGACACGGAACTGCTCGGGCACGGGGCTCTTGCGGCTGTTGGCCGGGATCACCCGCACACGGCCGCTGCCGTCGTACTCAAAGCCGTGGAAGGGGCACTGCAGGTGCCCATCCGGGAGAACCTTGCCGGCGCTGAGGGCGACGCCCCGGTGGGCGCACCGGTCTCGCAGGCAGTGCACCTGGCCTTCGGCATCCCGCCAGAAGACCAGTTTTTCGCCCAGGCGCGTGACACCCACAGGCCGATCGCGCACCTCCCGGGAATCCAGCACCACATACCACTGCTGGGGGATCATAAAGGCTCCTTTCCAGACAAGCCGCTGACATGTTGCAGAGAACTGTTGTTGGGAGACAGAGTTTTACTTTTGTATTTTAGCACGCCTGCCTTCCGCGCGCAAGGATGGCCCGTGGCGCAGGCAGGGCTTCGTTTTTACAAAAGGGAAGGCTATAACCGCTCTTCCCGGCGCAGAGGGCACGCCAGGAGGCGTGCCCTACGGATCGTCAGCTGCTCACGCCATCCACGAATGAAGGAGCGAATACACGAATGGCTCGGTCGCGCCGGGCTCATTCGTATATTCGTTGACGGCTTTTTCCAGGCCGCTAGAGCGCGTTGCTCCTGGAAAGGTTGCACATCCGTCCGGCCTTCAACGGAGCATGTCAGAGTTCTGTAAAAATGAAGCAGCCCTGCCTTCTGGCGCACCAGACTAAGCACGCGCGTCCTGGCATGCCGCACCACAGCCCCAGGTCCCTGCGCCCTCCCCCTTGCGTTTCGCCGCAACCGTGTTATACTTTAGGAGGGATACCCTAAAAAGTGGGCCGGGATCGCAGGGGCGGCTGGTGTGCTCCGTCAGCCACACCGAGGCCGGTCAACCCCTTCGTCACCTATGTCAGCATGGACAACGTCTCGCCCTGGCAGGGCCCGGCGCTGCGAGAGGAGTCCCTTTCCCCCTGCGGCACGGTGCCGCACCTGGGCAAGGAGGTGCCCCATGTCCCACAGGTTCCGAGAGTACTGGAGGCCCCAGAGCCTGGAAGAGGCCCTGACACTCCTGGCGCGCCCCGAGGTCCGCACGGTCCCCCTGGCTGGCGGGACGGCCCTGCTCCCCCACCCCACTCCCGAAGTGGAAGCCGTGGTGGACCTCCAGGACCTCCCCCTGGCCGACATCCGGGTGGAAGACCCCCACGGCGGCCTCGCCCTCGGGGCCATGGTGCGGCTGCAGACCCTCGTAGAAGAGGCCGCTGTGCGGGCCTTCGCTGGCGGACTTATCGCCCAGGGGGCCCGCGAGAGCGCTCCCCTCCTGACGCGCAACGCAGCCACGGTGGGCGGGTGCGTTGCCACCGCCGACCCCCTGGACCTGCTCCTCCTGGCCCTCCTGGCCCTGCGGGCCCGGGTGCGCTATTGCGCCCCCGAACCCCGCGAGCACCCCCTGGACCAGTTCCTGGAGGAACGGGAGAACCTCCTCGGACGGGGTGTGCTCATCGCTGAAATCCTCGTCGCCCGGCCGGGGGAGAGGACAGGGACCTCCCTGCTCAAGGTCGCCCGCACCCCGGCCGACCGGCCCATCCTGGCCGGGGCAGTGTGCCTGAGCCTGGATGCCTCGGGCGCATGTCAGTCGGTCTCGGTGGCGATGGGAGGCCTGGGGCCAGTTCCTGTGCGGCTCCGCGGGATTGAGGCCCTCCTCGCCGGCGCTCCCTTGAGCGAGGGGGCCATTGCCGAGGCCGTGAGGCGCCTCCGGTGGCCCGAAGACGCCCCCGGCGACGTGCGGACCAGCGGCGCCTACCGCCTGGAAGTGGCCCCGGTCCTCCTGCGCCGGCTCCTCTGGACGGCCTGGCGCCGTGCCGCCCACGCTGCCTAGGAAGGAGAAACCATGGACATCCGCTGCACCGTCAATGGGGAGGTCCGCACCTTCCAGACCACCCCTTCGGAGCGCCTGCTGGACCTCCTGCGGCGCGAGGGGTATCTGGGGGTCAAGCATGGCTGCGAAGATGGTTCGTGCGGGGCCTGCGCCGTCCTCCTGGATGGCCGCGCTGTGGCAGCCTGCACGATGCTCGCGGCCCAGGCCGACGGCCACGCCATCACCACCGTGGAAGGCATCGGCACGCCCACCAGGGCCCTGCATGCCCTCCAGCGGGCCTTCGTGGCCCATGGGGCCATCCAGTGCGGCTACTGCACGCCGGGGATGATCGTCGCCGCCAAAGCCCTCCTGGACCGCAACCCGAACCCCACCGAAGAGGAGGTGCGGGAAGCCCTGGCAGGGGTCCTTTGCCGCTGCACCGGGTATGTGAAGCCGGTGCAGGCGGTGCTGGCAGCAGCCCGTGCCCTGCGGGACGAGGGCGGGATCCCGGAGCGGGCAGAACCCGGCCTGGGCTGGGAGGCAGGGCCACGGCCCGTCCCGCCTGGGGTGCCGCCCCCTCCGGTGGGCTCGGAGAGCCTTCGCCTGGAGCCCGGGCCTGCGCCGGTTGAGGTAGCCGTGGAAGGGGCCCCGGCCTGGGCGGTAGCACCCTGGCCGGAAGCGGAGCCCACCCACGTGGTGGGCAAGTCCCTGCCCCGTGTGGACGGCGTGAAACTGGCCACCGGCCAGCCAGCCTTCACCGATGACGTGCGCCTGCCAGGGATGCTCTACGCCCGCATCCTCTACAGCCCCCACGCCCATGCCCGCATCCGTCGCATTGACGCCAGCCGCGCCCGCGCCCTGCCAGGGGTGCACGCCGTCCTCACTTGCGAGGACATCCGGCCCGTCCGCTTCACCACGGCCGGCCAGTCCTACCCGGAGCCCTCCCCCGCCGACACCGTGAGCCTGGACCGCAAGGTGCGCTTCGTGGGGGACCGGGTGGCCGCGGTCGCCGCGGAGAGCCCGGAGATCGCCGAGGAGGCCCTCCGCCTCATTGAGGTGGAGTACGAGGTCCTGCCCGCCGTGCTGGACATGGAGAAGGCGATGGAGCCGGGCGCGCCCCAGATCCACGACGAGCAGGACGCCCGCGGCATCTACGACGCCAAGCGCAACATCGCCGCCCACCTGGAGGCCGAGGCCGGCGACCCAGACGGAGCCTTCGCCGCCTCGGACCTGGTCCTGGAGCGGGAGTACCGCACCCAACAGGTCCAGCAGACGCCCCTGGAGCCCCACGTCTGCATCACCTGGTGGGACGAGGACGACCGCCTGGTCATCCGCACCAGCACCCAGGTCCCCTTCCACGTGCGGCGCATCCTGGCCCCGGTCCTGGGCCTGCCGCCGCGCCGCATCCGGGTCATCAAGCCCCGCATCGGCGGGGGCTTCGGCGCCAAACAGGAGGTCCTCATAGAGGACATCTGCGCCCACCTGACCATCGCCACCGGCCGCCCCGTGCGCCTGGAATACACCCGCGAGGAGGAGTTCCGCAGCAGCCGCTCCCGCCACCCCCAGATCCTGCGCCTGAAGGCCGGTGTGAGCCGCGATGGGACGCTCCAGGCCCTGGAACTGCGCCTCCTGGGGAACACCGGGGCCTACGGGGCCCACGCCCTTACCGTCCAGACCAACACCGGCTCCAAAGCCCTCTCCCTCTACCGCTGCCAGAACCTGCGTTTCGTCATGGACGCGGTCTACACCAACCTGCCCCCGGCCGGCGCGTTCCGCGGTTACGGCGTGCCCCAGGGGTTCTTCGCCGTGGAGTCCTTCATGGACGAACTGGCCGAGGCCCTGGGCATGGACCCCATCGCCTTCCGCCGCAAGAACTGGGTGCGGCCGGGGGATGTCTTCGCCCTGGCCAGGGCCCTGGGCGAGGGCCGCGAGGGGTTTGAGACGCCCATCGCCAGTTGCGGCCTGCCTCAGTGCATGGAAGCGGCGGCCAGGGCCATCGGCTGGGGCCAGGTGGCCCGGACCGACCCCGCCCGCCCCCACATCCGGCGGGGCCAGGGCCTGGCCTGCGCC
>JBMFPD010000134.1:0-5059 GCA_049969295.1 Anaerolineae bacterium
CCTCTCGCGGTACCGCTTCCGGAGGGGCACCCTCATCGCCTTCTGGATCCTGGCCGTGCGCATGGCCATCCCCATCGCCTTCGCCCTGCCCCTCTTCGCCCTCTTCCTGCGCCTGAAACTGACCAACACCTACCACGGCCTGACCCTGGTCTACCTGACCTTTGCCATCCCCACCGTGGTGTGGATCCTGAGGCCCTTCTTTGACTCCATCCCGCGGGACCTGGAAGAGTCGGCCTACGTGGACGGGGCGAGCCTCTGGCAGACCTTCGTGCGCATCGTGCTGCCCCTTTCGGCGCCTGGCCTGTCTGCCGTGGCCATCCTCTCCTTCATCAACGCCTGGCTGGAGTTCTTCTACGCCCTCATCTTCACCCGGGGACCGATGATGACAGCGCCGGTGGCCATCGTCAACTTCCTGAACTACGCGGGGTGGGACTGGGGCAAGATCACCGCCGCGGGCACGGTGATCATGCTGCCGGTCATCTTCTTCTCCCTCCTGACCCACAGGTACCTCATCAGCGGCCTCACCGCCGGCGCGGTGAAAAGTTAGGAGGGAGGCTGCAGAAGGGCGAAATTTCGCGATGCATAAGTTCATTTTGCTTTGGGAAAGGCCCGTTTGACAGCCGGGTCCCGGCCAGGTATAATAAAGGGCCAGAGCCAACCCTCTACCGGGGCTTTTGGGGGGAGTCAGTGCAGATGAGCGTGCGCAGCAACGCCAAGCCAGTGGAGGCCAAACCCAGACGGGCCGAGGCGGACACCGCCCGGAAGCGGGCCATCGTGAGCATCTGCTCCGTGGTGACGGCCCTGATGTTGTACACGGCGATCAGCAACTCTGGCCTGGTCAACCAGGTCCTGATCCCACCGCCCCAGACCATCGCCAGGACCGCCGTGACGCTCTGGACCCAGGAGAACCTGCCCATAGACATCCTCACCAGCCTCATGCGCGTCCTGACGGGGTACGCCATCGGGGTGACCCTGGCCACCCTGCTCGGCAGCCTCATGGGCTGGTTCTGGTTCATTGACGGGGTCTTTGACCCCCTGATCGAACTCCTCCGCCCTGTGCCGCCCCTCGCGTACATCCCCCTCATGATCCTCTGGTTCGGCATTGAGGAGCGGCCCAAGATCATGGTCATCACCCTGGGGTGCTTCCTCACCTGCATCATCAACGTCATCACCGGGGTCAAGAACACGCCGCGCCTCTACATTGAGGCTGCCCGGACCATGGGGGCCACCAACCGGGACCTCTTCTTCACCGTGGCTATCCCCGCTGCCGTCCCCTACATCCTGACCGGGCTGCGGGTGGCCCTGGGCACCGCCTGGGCCATCCTCGTCGCCGCGGAACTGATCGCCGCGCAGCGGGGCCTAGGCTTCATGATGACCAACGCCCGCCGCTTCTTCCGCACCGACGCCATCATGGTCGGCATCATCTGCATCGGGCTCCTGGCCTTCAGCATGGACCGGTTCCTCCGCTACGTCAACCGGCGCCTGACCGCCTGGATGGAACGGCGCGAGGCCTAGAGGAAAGCACATGGTAGCCGCACAGCGATCGCCCTACAAACTGGAATGCCGGAACATCACCCACACCTTCCGCGGGGAGGGGGGCCAGGAGATCGTCGCCCTGCAGGACGTTTCCTTGGGGGTGTACGACGGGGAGTTCCTCTGCCTCCTGGGACCCAGCGGCTGCGGCAAGACCACCCTCCTGCGCATCTTCGCCGGCCTCGTGACGCCGGACGAGGGCATCGTCCTCCTGGACGGCCAGCCCAGCATGGACACCCACCCGGACAAGGGCATGGTCTTCCAGTTGGATGCTACCTTCCCCTGGCTCACGGTGGAGGAGAACGTCAAGTACGGCCTGAAACTGCGCCGCCTCCCCAAAGAAGAGGTAGAGGCCATTGCCCAGAAGTACATCCAGATGGTAGGCCTCAGCGGCTTTGAGAAGGCCTACCCCAAGGAACTCTCCGGGGGCATGCGCAAGCGGGTGGACATCGCCCGGACCTACGCCTGCAACCCCAAGGTCCTCCTCATGGACGAACCCTTCGGCTCCCTGGACCTCTTCACCAAGACCCGCATGCAGGCAGAACTCTTGAACCTCTGGAGCAAGGAGCGCAAGACGGTCATCTTCGTCACCCACGACGTGGACGAGGCCATCTACCTGGCCGACCGCGTGGTGGTGATGAGCAGGCGGCCGGGGCGCATCCGCGACATCATCCCCATTGACCTGCCCCGGCCCCGCAGCGTGGACATCAAGGTCTCAGAGGAGTTCGGGGCTATCAAACGGCGTCTCTGGGCCCACTTCGAGGAAGAATTCGCCGGGGTCACCACCGAGCCTTCCGCGGTGGAAGCGCCGGTGGAGGAGATGGCACCTCGGGCGTGAGAGAGGTCTCCGCCCTTGGAACGCGTTGTGCACGGAGGGACCCTGTCAGGAAGGACCAAGGCTCAGAAAGGAGGTTGAGCGATGGACCACAGTGGTGCAGAGGATTGCCGCAAGGTTTCGGGAAACCCGGCGAAAGTGACCCGCCGGGAGTTCCTGCGCAGGGCGGTGGCGCTGGGGTTCTCCAGTGCGGTGGTGGCCAGCGGTCTGGCCTCCTGTGCGCCGGCCGCCACGCCCACACCCACACCCGCGCCAGTTCCCACGCCCACGCCCGTGCCGCCCACTCCTACCCGCCAGCCGGTCAAGATCCGCTCCGGCTTCGCCATCGCTCCGCACATGGCCCTGCAGGCCGTGGCCGCCACCAAGGGCTGGTTCAAGGAGAAGGGCCTGGACGTGGAGATCATCGCCTTCGACGCCGGCGCGCCTCTCTTTGAGGCCATGGCCGCGGGCAAGGTGGAGATCGGCCACACGGGGAGCACCCCCATCTTCGCCGTGCATGCCACCGGGACCGTGCCCATCTACTTCATCGGCACCCACGGCGAAGCCACGCCGGTCTTCAAGATCCTGTCCCGCAAGAAGTACCAGTCCCCTGCGGAACTCAAAGGCAAGGTCGGCATCATGGCCAAGGGGTCCGTCAACCACTACTTCTGCCTCCTGATGCTGCAGAAGTACGGCCTCACGGAGAAGGACGTCACCATCGTCCACATGGACTACGCCGACCACGTCTCGGCCTTCGTGGGGGGCAACGGCGACTTCATCTCCACCGGCACCAACTTCTGGCCCCAGATCATCGCCCAGACGTCGGACGCCAAGATCCTCTTTGACGGCTCCATGCTGGACCAGCCGCCGAACCCCATCAAGGAGAAGATGTTTGAGACGACCACGGTCAAGCGGGAGTTCGCCGACAAGAACTTTGACGCCGTGGTGGCCTATGTGGACGTCCTCTTTGACCGGACCCACCAGTACTTCATGGATCCGGCGACGAAGCAGCAGGCCCACCAGGAACTGTACGACTGGCTCAAGGCCAACGTGAACTTCGGCGCCCCGCTGGAAGACCTGACCAACCTCCTGAACCAGGTCAACTACCCCACGGCGGCGCAGCAGGTGCAGTACTTCCAGGACGGGACCTTCAAGGCCAGTTTTCAGCACCAGATCCAGTTCCTGTTTGAGAACGGCAAGATCCCGCGCGAGTTCCCGTTTGAGGAGATGGCGAACTCCAAGTTCGTGGAAGCCGCCGCGGCCATGTAGGTCGGGCGCGGCCACGTCCTGCACTGGAGGGGGGCACCTGGGGGAACCGTTCCCTTGGGATGCCCCCTTTCCTCAAGTCTGACCTCTCCCCATCCCCCGTGCCGCTTCAGGCGGCGGGGGCAGGGCGAGGCCTGCAGGTGCGGCAGCAGCGAGGAGGAAGCGTCATGCGAGAACTGAACGTCGCTCTGATCGGGCAAGGGTTCATGGGGAGGGCCCACAGCCACGCCTGGCGCAACGTGACGGCCTTCTTTGACGTGCCCATCCGCCCTGTGCTCAAGGTGGTGTGCGGCACCCGGCGCGAAGCGCTGGAGGCCTTCGCCCGGCGCTGGGGCTGGGAGGAGACGGAGACGGACTGGCGACGGGTCGTGGCGCGGGAGGACATCCACATCGTGGACATCACCACGCCGCCCTGGCTTCACCGCGACCTCGCCGTGGAAGCGGCCAGGCACGGCAAACATATCTTCTGCGAGAAGCCCATGGCCATGAACGCGGCCGAGGCCCAGGAGATGCTCCTGGCGGCCGAGGCGGCCAGGGTGGTCCACGCCCTGAACCACAACTACCGCAAGTACCCGGCTGTCGCCCTGGCCAAGCGCCTGATTGAGCAGGGCCGCATCGGGGAGGTGCGCCTCTGGCGCAGCGCCTACTTCAACTCCCGCTGGATTGACCCCCAGAGCCCCATCACCTGGCACCTGCAGCGGGAGAAGGCCGGCTCTGGGGTGACCGGAAACTTCCACTCCCACACGGTGGACCTGGCCCGCTACCTGGTGGGAGAGATCCGGAGCGTCCTGGCCCTGATGAAGACCTTCATCCCGGAGCGCCCCACCCCGGACGGGACAGGCCACGCCCCGGTCACGGTAGAGGACGCGTGCTTCTTCCTGACCGAGTTCCAGAACGGCGCGATAGGCTCCTTCGAGGCCTCCACCCTGGCCCCAGGCCGCAGGAACTACAACCAGTTTGAAATCTACGGCAGCGAGGGGAGCCTGGCTTTCAACCAAGAGCGGGCCAACGAACTCCAGTTCTTCTCCCTGGCCGACGGAGAGGAGGTGCGGGGCTTCCGCACCATCCTGGTGACGGAGCGGGGGCACCCCTACATGGCCGCCTGGTGGCCGCCCGGCCACCCCATCGGCTACGAGCACTCCCACGTCCACGCCATCTGGGACTTCCTGATGGCGATCCACGAGGGCCGGCCCGCCAGCCCTAACTTCTACGACGGCTGGCGAGGGATGCAGGTCCTGGATGCCCTCCTCCTCTCGGCCGAGAAGGGCCAGAAAGTCCTCGTGGGGGAGGCACAAGGACTGGATACCCCCCTGGCTCTAGGAGGCTAACAGTGAAGGTCGGGATTGATAGTTACAGCTACCACCGCTTCTTCGGGGAGGTCTACCCCCAGCAAACCCCTCCCCCCTCCCGCATGACGCTGGAGCAGTTCCTCCAGCGGGCCAGCGA
>JBMFPD010000134.1:5069-8537 GCA_049969295.1 Anaerolineae bacterium
GTGCTTCCTCCCCAGCGTGGATGAGGAGTACCTCCGTTCGCTGCGGCGCCTTCTGGACCAGTACGGGTTGGAGCGGGTCTACGCCTGGGGGCACCCGCGGGGGCTGGAGGCAGGGAAGAACGAGCGGGCCTTCCAGGAGATGCTGGCCTCCTTCGCCTACGCTGACCTCCTGGGGGCGAAGGTGATGCGCGTCGTCAGCGGTAGCCGCATCTACCGGGCGGAGCCCCACGGCCCCCAACTGGAGCGCCTGAAGGAGTGGTACCGTCAGGCGGTCCCTGTGGCGGAGCGCTACGGCATCCGCTTCGCCGTGGAGAACCACATGGACTACACCACCGACGAATTCGTGGACCTCCTGGAGACCGTGGGCTCGCCCTATATGGGCATCACCTTTGACTTCGGCAACTTCGCCCGCATGGGCGAGGACGCGGTGGAGGCCATGCGGAAACTGGGGCCCTACGTCTACGCCACCCACGTCAAAGACCTCCAGGTCAACCCTGGCGTGCCCCCGGAGGAGTGGTACGCCTACGCCTCCGTGCCCATCGGCGACGGCATCCTGGACATCCCCACCCTGCTCCGAATGCTGAAGGACGTGGGGTACACCGGCCTCCTGGCGGTGGAGATGGACTTCCTCCACCCCGCCTACCACAACGACGAGGACGCGGCGGTCGTGCAGAGCGTCCAGCGGCTCAAGCGCATGGTGGCAGCAATGTAGGTCACGCTTGTAGCGTGACCTCTTCGGCACGCTTGGAGCGTGACCTCTTCGGCACGCCAGGAGGCGTGCCCTACAAGGGGCCGGGTAGCAGTAGGTCACGCTTGGAGCGTGACCTCTTTGGCACGCCAGGAGGCATGCCCTGGGGGCACGGAGGCCTGCCCCGGCAAGGCGGCTGTTGCCTCAGTCCTCGTCCAACCGCAGGACGGACATGAAGGCCTCCTGGGGGATCTCCACGTTGCCGATCTTCTTGAGGCGCTTCTTGCCGGCCTTCTGCTTCTCCAGCAGTTTCCGCTTGCGGGTCACGTCGCCACCGTAGCACTTGGCCAGGACATCCTTGCGCAGGGCCTTGACGTTGGCCCGCGAGATGACCCGCTTGCCGATGGCCGCCTGGATGGGCACGTCAAAGAGTTGCCGGGGGATGACCTCCTTCATCTTGCTCACCAGCCGCTGCCCCTTGCGGTACGCGTCCTTCCGGTGGACGATGATGGACAGCGCGTCCACCACCTGCTGGTTCACCAAGATGTCCACCTTGACCAGGTCCGCCGGGCGGTAGCCGGCGAACTCGTAGTCCAGCGAGGCGTACCCTCGGCTCTGGGACTTGAGGAGGTCGTAGAAGTCCACCACCATCTCGGAGAGGGGGATGGAGTAGGTGAGGAGCACCCGCCGTTCGTCCAGGTACTCCATCCCCTCTGGCTCGCCCCGTCGCCGGGTCACCAGGTCCATGATGGGGCCGATGTACTCCTTGGGCGTGTAGATGTGGATCTTCATCCACGGCTCTTCAATGACCTCAATCTGGTCCTCCGGGGGGAGGTCGGCCGGGCTGTCCACCGTGACCACGGTGCCATCCCGCTTGAGGACCTGGTACTCCACGCTGGGGGAGGTGAAGACCACGTCCAGGCCGTACTCCCGTTCCAGGCGCTCCTGGACGATATCCATGTGGAACATGCCCAGGAAGCCACAGCGGAAGCCGAAGCCCAGGGCCTGGGAGGTCTCGGGCTGGAAGGTGAGCGCGGCGTCGTTCAGTTGCAGTTTCTCCAAGGCGTCCCGCAGGAGGTTGTAGTCCTCCCCCTCTGCCGGGTAGACGCCGGCGAAGACCATGGGCTTGGCCGGCCGGTAGCCGGGGAGGGGCTTGGCTGCGGGCCTTGCGGCCCAGGTGATGGTGTCGCCCACCTGGAGGTCCCGCACCGTCTTGAGGCCCGTGGCGATGTAGCCCACTTCGCCGGTCGTCAGGCGGCCGGTGGGCGTCATGTGGGGGGCGAAGACGCCGATCTCCAGGGGTTCGGCCACCTGCCCGCGGGCCATGAGGAGGAGGTTCTGCCCCATCTCCACGGACCCGTCCACCACCCGGACGTAGGCCACCACCCCCTTGTAGGAGTCGTAGTGGGAGTCAAAGATGAGGGCGCGCAGCGGGGCATTCGGGTCGCCCTGGGGCGGGGGGATCTTCTCCACCACCCGCTGGAGGACTTCGTCTATGCCGATCCCCTCCTTGGCCGAGGCGCGGATGACCTCCTCGGCGGGGATGCCCAGCAGGCCCTCAATCTCCTGGGCCACCTCATCCGGCTGGGCCGAGGGGAGGTCAATCTTGTTGACCACGGCCACGATGGTCAGGTCGTAGTCCAGGGCCATGTAGAGGTTGCCCAGGGTCTGGGCCTCCACCCCCTGGGAGGCGTCCACCACCAGGACTGCGCCCTCGCAGGCGGCAAGGCTCCTGGAGACTTCGTAGGAGAAGTCCACGTGGCCTGGTGTGTCAATGAGGTTCAGTTCGTAGGTCTGGCCGTCGGGCGCGTCGTAGAGCATCCGCACCGCCGAAGCCTTGATGGTGACCCCCCGCTCCCGCTCCAGGTCCATGCTGTCCAGGAACTGCTCGTGCATCTCCCGCGGGGAGACGGTGCCGGTCCGCTCCAGCAGGCGGTCCGCCAGGGTGGACTTGCCGTGGTCAATATGGGCGATGATGCAGAAGTTCCGGATGCGTTCCTGTTCCACCGTCAAGCCTTCAGCGGTCAGCCCTCAGATGCGGGGTGGTCAAGGTCGCCCCGGACCCTGACCGCCGACCGCTGACGGCCAACCGCTACTCCACAAGGATGAGGGGCAGGCCCAGGCGGAAGCCCTCCGTGAGGAAGGTCCAGGCCGTGGGAGCCACCCGTCCACCGGCCTGGCTCCGCCCCTCCTCCAGGATGAGCCGGTAGACGGTCCCCGGGCGGAAGGGGTCGTGGACGACAGTGGCGGTGTCGGTCTCGTCCCCGCCGGCCTGCCGGGCCGATGCCCTCGGTCCCTCCCATTGTAACGCAAAACCCACCTCCGGTTCAAATCGGAGGGCCACCGACTTCCGCTCCATGGGCTCGGAGAAGGTGAGGAGGATGGGCTCCTCCAGGCCCACCGGCCGGCCGGGCACCAGGGAGGTGGTGACGGTCACGATGTGGGGCGTGGCCGTCGGCGTGGGGGTGGGCCAGGGGTTGGCCACCACCACTGCCGACCGCTCCAGGGGGCGGTTCACCCCATCGTGGATCACGGCAGTGTTGACGATGACCGTCTCGTGGGGGATAGGGGGCACCGGGCCAGTGGTCCGGAAGGTGACCGTCACCACCTCGCCAGAGGCCAGGAGCCCGTTCCAGAGGACCGCGTTCAGGCCGGCGTCGTAGGTCGCGCCGCCGGTGGCGCTCCCCGGGATGTAGGTGAGGAGGGAGGGTACCGTGTCCGTCATCCAGACCCGGGCCGTTCCCCCCACGTTGCGCAGGACCACGGTGTAGGTCACCCCC
>JBMFPD010000135.1:0-8472 GCA_049969295.1 Anaerolineae bacterium
GCTGCCCACGGCCACACCCACCATCACCCCCACCCCGGTCGTCTATGTGGTGCAGAAAGGGGATAACCTCCTGGCCATCGCCCGGCGGTACGGGGTCACCCTCCAGGCCCTGCAGGAAGCCAACGGCATCCTGGACCCGCGCCGCCTCCAGATCGGGCAGGAACTGATCATCCCCGTGGACGAATCCGCCCTGGCGGAGCCCCCCACGCCCACCCCCACGCCGGTTCCAGTGGCCATTGAGCACGTGGCCTTCCTGGAGACACCAGCGGGCGGGGTCTGGTGTCTGGGAGAGGTCCGCAACCTGTATCCAGAGCCCATTGAACTGGTGCAGGTACAGGTCTCCCTCTACGACGAGCGGGGCAGCCCCCTGGCCTACCAGTCCGGTTTCACCTTCCTGGACCAGATCCCCCCGGGTGCGAGTGGCCCTTTCGGGCTCCTCTTTGAGCAGGGGCCGTCCCGCTTTGCCACCTACCAGATCGTGCCGCTGAGCGCGGTGCCAGCCCGGAAAGAGGGGCGCACCAGCCTGCGCCTTTCCATCTCCGACCTTGCGGGCGAGGCTCTGGGGCCAGCCGCCTACACCGTGCGCGGTCAGGTCCAAAATGAGGACACGGCTTCCCTGGAGGAGGTCTTCGCCATCGCCACCCTGTACGACGCGGAGGGCAAGGTGATCGGCGTGCGCAAGGTGGCTCCCGAGCGGGCCACCCTTCCGCCAGGAGGCCGGAGCCCCTTTGAAGCCATCTTCCTGGGCCTGCCCGGGCCGGTGGCCCGCTACACCGTGCAGGCCCAGGGGTTGCGGGTGGAGTGAGGAACGTTGATGTTCTGGATCCTGCGAGCCATCCTGCGTTTTCTCATCCCCATCCTCTCCCGCGTCCACGTGGAGGGGGTGGAGAACGTGCCCAGGGAGAGGCCGCTCCTCATCATCACCAACCACTTGCACCTCCTGGACCCGCCCATCGTGGCTGCCTACCTGCCGTGCCAGGCGACGGTCCTGGTGGCCAGCAAGCACGAGCGGCACCCCCTGCTGGGCCCTCTGTTCCGCAGCGTGGGGGCCATCTTCGTGCGGCGAGGTGAGCCGGACCGCAGGGCCTTCCTCGCCGCGGTGCGCGTCCTGGAGAGCGGCCTGGCCCTGGCCATCGCGCCAGAAGGGACCCGCACCCCCACCGGAGGCCTCCAGAGGGGCAAGCCTGGTGCAGCCCTCCTCGCCTGGAAGACCGGCGCGTGGATCCAGCCGGTGGCGGCCTGGGGGCACGAGCACCTGTTCCCCTCCCTGCTCCGGGGGCGCAGGGCCGATGTACACGTGGTCTTCGGCAAACCCTTCCGGCTCCCCGGTGCGGAGGAGGTCAAGCACCGCCCCTCCCACGAGCAACTGGAGGCCTGGACCGACTACATGATGCACCGCCTGGCAGAACTCCTCCCACCGGAGTACCGAGGGGTCTATGCCTGACGCACCTCCCTCGGGGCCGGTGTGGATCCTGGCCTCCCAATCCCCACGGCGACGGGCCCTCATGGCTGCCCTTGGCCTGCCCCACGAGGTGGTGGCGGCCGACGTCCCCGAAGATCCCCGGGATGGGGAAGAGCCCCAGGCCCTGGCCCTGCGCCTCGCCCTGGCCAAGGCCCGGGCCGTGGCAGCGCGGTACCCTCAGCGCTACGTGGTGGCGGCCGACACGGTCGTCGCCGTGGGAAGGACCATCCTGGGCAAACCGGCTGACGAAGCCGAGGCGGTGGAGATGCTGCGCTTCCTGCGCGGCCGGGTCCACCGGGTGTTCACGGCCCTGGCCGTGCTGGCCGGCCCTCTGGGCCTTGGCGCAGGGGATCTGGCAGCCATCTCGGTGCGCATGCGGGCCTACCAGGATGAGGAGATCCTGGCCTATGTGCGCACCGGTGACCCCTTGGACAAGGCTGGCGCGTATGCCATCCAGCACCGGGGGTTCCGGCCCGTGGCGGAACTCCACGGGTGCTATGCTGGAGTGCTGGGCTTCCCCCTGTGCCATTTCGGGCGGACGCTCCGGAGCCTGGGCCTTGCCCATCCAGCCGATATCCCCGCCCTCTGCCAGAGGCACACGGGCATCCCCTGCCGCGTCCACCCCGAGGTCCTGGCTGGGGATCCCCTCTGGCGCTTCCCCTGGCCCGGGGACAACCCATGCGTCGCCCCTACCGGAGGCGGATGCAGTGGCTGCGAACCCACCAGCACAAGGTAGGACCAGGCGGATGGTCAGGGCTGACTCGTTTTTCAAATGAAAGGCTATAACCGCTCTTCCCGGTGCAGAGGGCACGCCAGGAGGCGTGCCCTACGGTCTCGGCGGCACCCCCTTCCCTCCCCGCGTCCCCGACTCACCAACACAAGATGCAACCGCAACGATGGTGACATAACGTTGCGCTTCAGTGTGAAACGTGGTATACTTGGCCAGAGCACTGGATAGAGCGGGCAGGCCCCCAGGGGCCAGCAAAGGGAGGCTAGGCCATGAAACAGGACAGCGCCTGGGAATGGACGGTCTGGCGCCGGATCACCATGGGCACCTACCTTGCGGCCGCGGCCCTTCTCCTCCTGCAGGGTGTGGTGCATCAGAATACACTGACTTCCCCGTGGCTCTACTTTCTGTGCCTCCTGGCCCTGACGGCCGGGGCCCTGGCCATCTGGCTTTCACCGCCAGCGTGGTTCGCCAGGACCTGGTTCGTGCAGGGGATGGCGGCCCTCTTCGCCCTTCTGGTGGCCGGAAGTGCCCTCCTGCTGGCCGGGGCAGGGTTCCACGCCGCCGGGCTCCTGTTCCTGGTGCCCCTTCTGACCAGCGTGGCCTGGGCCGGACCCGGGTTCGCGGGCGCGATGGGAGTGCTCACCACAGGAGGGCTCGTGGCTCTGGGCTGGAGGGCGGGAGTGGCCTGGCACGACCTGGTGGTCTGCGTGGCGAGCCTGTGGGGGGTGACGGCCGTCGCTGCCCTCGCCGGGCAGCGGGTAGAAGCACGGGCCACAACTGTCGCTGAGATGCAGCGGCTGGCCACGGCCGCCGCTAAGAGCCTATCGTTGGATGCGCTTCTGGAGGCAGTCCTGGACTCCGTGGGCCGCGTGGTCAAGGGGGCCTCGGTCCACATCCTCCTGCGGGATGAACAGGACCGCCTGGTGCTGGCCGGGGCCAAGGGCCGGCAGGAGCGCCCCAACGTGGACTACGTCCCCTTCGGCCAGGGAGTCACGGGGCAGGCGGCTGTCCGCCGGGAGGTCCTCTACGTCCCCGACGTGCACCAGTTCCCCGGTTACATAGAGGGCAACCCCGACACGGCTTCGGAACTGGCCCTGCCCCTCCTGGTGGGGGAGCGGCTGGTGGGTGTGCTGAACCTGGAGAGCACCCGCCGCAACGGGTTCGGCGTGTGGGAACGGCGTTTCCTGGAGGCCGTGGCCCCGCAGATCGCCCTCAGCCTGCGCAATGCGCAGCTCTTCGCCCAACTGCGGGAGCACGCTGCCCAGCAGGCCGAAGTGGCCGAGCGTGTGGCCGAAGTGGCCGAACACCTGCTGGCCATGGCCGAGGAACTCGCCGCCTCTTCCGAACAGGTCAGCGCAGGGACGGAGGAGATCGCCGCCACCATGGCCCAGATCGCCCGCGGGGCCGAGACCCAGGCCCGCCGCGTGGAGGAGGTCTCCGGCGTCATGGACACCACAGCCAGGACCGCCCAGGACCTGGACCGTATGGTCCAGGGGATGGAAGAGACACTTCTCCAGGCGGCCGAAGCCCTCACCCGTGCTGCCGCCGACCTGGAGGCCCTGGATGGCAAGATCCAGGAAATCCAGAACGTGGTCGCCCTCGTGGAAGGGTTTGCCGACCGCACGGACCTCCTCTCCCTAAATGCCTCCATTGAGGCGGCCCGCGCCGGGCAGTACGGCCGCGGCTTCGCCGTGGTGGCCGAGGAGATCCGCCGCCTGGCCGAAAGTTCCGCTCGCTCTGTGGGGCGCATCTCCAGCCTGGCCGAGGAGATCCTGAAGAGTTCGCGCCATGCCCGCAACTCTATGGGCAGGGTGCTGGAGGCCATGGACGCAGTGCGCGCCTCCGGCCGCAGCATGGCGGAGGGGGCCGCCGCACACCTGAAACTCCTGGAAGGGGCCCAGGCCGCGGCCGTGGAGATCACGGCCATCGCCGAGCAGAGCGCCCAGGCCACGGACGAGGCCGCGGGCGCCATTGACCAGCAGAGCACCGCCATGGCCGAGGTGAGCCGGACGGCGCAGCAGGTGGCCAGCATGGCCGCCACCCTGCAGCAGGTGGTGGCCCAACTGCGCCAGAGCGCAGGAGCAGGCGCGCCCGCCCTCCTGTTTGAGGACGGAGGGGAAAAGACCACATGAACGGAGAGCCGACATCCTGGCTGGTGGACCTGTGCTCCGGGCAGGAAGAGGGACGGCTCCAGTTGGTCCTCTTCCTCGTGGCGGGGGCAACCATGGCCGTCCCCGTGGCCCAGGTGGAATACGTGGAGCGTCTGGAAACCCTCACGCCCGTCCCCGGCGCGCCCCCCTTCCTCCGGGGCGTGGCCAGCCTCCGCGGGCAGGTGGTCCCCATCGTGGACCTGGCGGAACGCCTCGGCCTGGGCCATCGCCCCCTGGGGCCCAGGGCGCGGGTCCTCGTGGTCCGGGAGGAGGAACAGGTGGTGGGCATGGCCGTGGACGACGTCCAGCGTGTGGTCTACGTCCAGGAGGACGCCGTTCAGCCCCCGCCACCTGTGGTAGCCCGCGTGAGCGCGCGGTTCCTGGCTGGCGTTGCCCGCCTCCAGGACGATGTCGTGCTGGTCCTCAACCTCCAGCAAGTGCTGACTCCGGAGGAAGCAGAAGCCGTGCGGGAGGCACATCAGGTGGTCCAGGAGGGCTGAACCGTGGCCTACCGGGTCTTGGTCGTGGACGATTCCGCGCTGGTCCGACAGATGCTCAAGCACATGCTCCGTGGCTCGGAGTTTGAAGTGGTGGGGGAGGCGGGCGACGCCGCCGAGGCCCTCCAGGTCTACAAGGAGACCAGGCCCGACCTGGTGTTGATGGACATTATCATGCCTGACACGAGCGGCATTGAGGCCCTGCGCCAACTGAAGGCGCTGGACCCCCACGCCCGTGTGGTGATGTGCAGCGCGGTGGACCAGGAGGCCACCGTGGTGGACTCGCTGGAGGCAGGGGCGGAGGACTTCGTGGTGAAGCCCTTCCGGCCCGCGGAGGTGCTGCAGGTGCTGCGGCGCGTGGTGGGCTAGGCGTGCCCTCCTGACTGGCTGCTCTTGACCGGAGGAAGGCGGTGGCTGGGGGGTCCCTGCGGGTCCTGGTGGTGGACGACTCTGCCCTGATGCGGCAGTTGATCGCTGACCTCCTCAACTCCGACCCCGAGATTGAGGTCGTCGGCACGGCGCGGGACGGGTGGGAGGCCCTGAGCAAGATTGAGGCCCTCCAGCCCACGGTGGTCACCCTGGACCTGGCCATGCCGCAACTCTCCGGCCTGGACCTCCTGCGGATGCTGACGGCGGAGCGGCCGTTGCCAGTGGTGGTGGTCACGGGGATGAACGATACCGCCCTGACCCTCCAGGCTCTGGAAGAGGGCGCGGTGGACTTCGTCCTGAAGCCCTCTGGGCCCATCTCGGCCGACATGGCCAGGGTGCGGGACGAACTGGTCGCCAAGGTGAAACTGGCGGCCCGCGTCAACCTGCGGGAGATGCTCCGCGCTCTCCAGGGGCCGGCAACGCCCTCCCCTGTCCCGAGTGCACCATCCCCGCGCCCGCGCATGCCTATCGTGGCCATCGGCGCGTCTACCGGAGGGCCCCAGGCCCTGCGCCGGGTGCTGGAAGGGCTGCCCCGCGGCTTCCAGGCCCCCATCCTGGTGGTGCAGCACATGCCTCCCACGTTCACCCGCCCCTTCGCCGAACGGCTGGGCCGGGCCATCCGCCTCCGGACCCGCGAGGCCGAAGCAGGGGATGTCCTGGAGCCGGGCATCGTCTACGTGGCCCCCGGGGGAGTGCACATGGTGGTCCGCCGCGACGCCCGGACCAGGGCCCTGCGGATCGCCCTGGACGACGGCCCCCCGGTCAACGGCGTGCGCCCCTCCGTAGACGTGCTGTTCTGCTCCCTGGCCGAGGTGGCCGGCCCGGAGGTGATCGCCGTGGTCCTCACCGGCATGGGAGAGGACGGCGCGCAGGGGATCCGCGCTCTCAAAGCACGAGGGGCCGCCACGGTGGCCCAGGATGCTCCCTCCAGCATGGTCTTCGGCATGCCACGCGCTGCCGCCGAGACCGGCGCGGTGGACCACGTCCTGCCGCTGGAGGCGATCCCCGAGGCGCTGATCCGCCTGGTGGCGGAGAAAGCGGTCGCCCTTCAGGAGCGGCGAAAAGGGGCCAGGGCGAGCCCTGGGGAGAGTGGCCGATGACGACGCAGGACCTTTCGGATTACCTGGACCTCTTCCTCGGGGAGGCCCGGGAGTACCTGGAGCGTATGGACCATGCCCTGGTGCTCCTGGAGCGTGCCCCGGGCGACCCGGAAGCCGTGGCCACCCTCTTCCGTGCCGCGCACACCCTCAAGGGCCTCTCCGCAGGGATGGGATACGGGGCCATGGCCCAGGTGGCCCACGTGATGGAGGACCTCTTCAGTCACCTCCAGCGAGGCAGGACCTCCGACCCGGCCCTGGTCCAAGTCCTCTTTGAAGGGGTGGACCTCCTGCGGGAGTTCCTGGACGCGGTGGAGGCCGGCCAGGAACGCGCCGTGGACCTCGGGCCCTACCTCCGCCGCCTGGAGGAGTGGAAGGCCGCCTCGTTCGGGCCGGAAGGGGCTGCACCCCAGCCCGCGGGGGAGGGACCTCCAGCCCCTCCCGAGGGGGCGATGCGGATCCGCTTCCGCCTCCCCGATGACCTGCCGGCCAGGGGCGCGAGGGCCTACGTCATCCTCCGCCGCCTGGCAGGACTGGGCGAGGTGGCCGGCTACACCCCCTCCGTGGAGGAGATGAAAGCCGCCTCCTTCGGGGGAGAGGTCACCCTGTGGCTGCGGACGGCGCGCTCGGCGGACGAGGTCCGATCGCTCCTCCAGGAGTACCCGGAGGTGCAGGGCCTGGAGGTCCTGGCACCGCAGGAGTCGCCTTCCGGAGCGCCCGCCTCTGCTGGGGAGCCTTCTGTCCCACGCCCGAAGCCCAGGGAGCGAGAGGACGTCCGGGTGCGCCTGGACCTCTTGGAACGGCTGACGGACCTCATGGCCGAACTGGTCGTCAGCCGCGCCCGGCTGGAAGAGCGGGTGCGCCACACCCCGGACGAAGTCCTCCAGGACCTGGTCCACGAGCAGGGGCAGATCCTGGACCGGCTCCAGGAGGCCATCCTGGACCTGCGCATGGTGCCGGCGGGGACGCTCCTCCACCGCTACCCTCGGATCGTGCGGGACCTCCTGCGGGCCACCGGCAAGGAAGCACGCCTCATCCTGGAGGGGACGGAGATCCAACTGGACCGCGCCATCCTCAACCGCCTGGACGAACCGCTGATCCACCTCATCCGCAACGCGGTGGCCCACGGCCTGGAGACCCCCGAGGAACGCGCCCGTGCCGGAAAGCCCCGGGAGGGCACCCTGGTCCTCCGGGTGACAAGGGAGCAGGATGCCGCAGTGGTGGAAGTCTCGGACGACGGGCGCGGCCTGGACCGGAAGCGCATCCTCCGCGCGGCCGTGGAGAGGGGCATCCTGCGGCCGGAGGATGCAGCCCGCCTCCCTGACCCAGACGTCTGGATGCTCATCTGCCACCGCGACTTCTCCACGGCGGAAGGTGTGACCACCGTCTCCGGCCGCGGGGTGGGCATGGGGGTGGTCAAAGAAGCGGTGGAGGAGATGCGCGGGGAACTGGAGATCGCCTCGGCGGAGGGCAAGGGCACCACCTTCCGCATCCGTGTTCCCCTGACCCTGGCTATCCTCCAGGCTCTGGTGGTGCAGGGCGAGGGGCAACTGTTCGCCATCCCCATGGGCCAGGTCACCCGGGTGGTCAGCCTGACGGACGCGAACCGGAGGGGCCAGGACCTGGTGATGGACGGGCGCGTGGTCCCGGTGTGGGACCTGGTGCCCCTCCTGGCCGGCGCCCCTCCTCCGGGAGAGGTCCCGGAGGGCCGCCGGCGGGCGGTGGTGGTGGGGCGGGCCCGGTGGGAGGCGGCGCTGGCCGTGGACGACCTGCTGGGCATCCAGGAGGTGGTGGTCAGGCCCCTGAAAGGGATCCTCGGGGACCTCCCCACTCTGGATGGAGCCGTCACCCTGCCCGATGGGCGTGTGGCCCTGGTCCTCAACATCCCCGCGCTCCTGCGGGAAGCGGCAGGCCGGGGGGCTTAGTGCTGGCCCACGGCGGTTCTCCAGCGGAGCGGCTGCGAACCTCTCCCCACAGGGGGACGGCCTGACCGCCGGACGCGGCATCTGCAAAGCCACCGACACACGCTCAGTTGCGATCAGCAGGTGGGGCGCAGGCGGTGCGCCCTCCAACTCCCCCGCCCCGAGCCCCTTCCCCGCACCGCGGG
>JBMFPD010000136.1:0-8360 GCA_049969295.1 Anaerolineae bacterium
TCCGAACGCGGCTGGCTGCATCTCACCTCCCTATCGGGATGTTCCTCCTTCCTCCCCAGAAGGGTGCGGGCCGGGGCACTGGCCCCACCTACCGAGTGTCCGCAACCCCGTTGCCGCAACATTGCATAATCCGGACAAAACGGCTATAATGGGGACGGGGGACGGCCAGGGAGGGCACGCATGGGCAAGGCAGAAACCCAAGAGGTCCATTGGGGTCAGGAAGTCCCTCCCCGAGAGGATACCCTGCCGCCCGGCTACTGCCTCCAGGGGCGGTACGAGATTGTACGCCTTCTGGGTGTGGGGGGCATGAGCGCGGTCTACGTGGCGCGCGACCTCCGCTTCCGGGAGGTGGAACGCCTCTGCGCCGTCAAGGAGATGAACAACTTCCTGCCCGACCCACGGGTGCGCCAGACCGCCCTGCAGGCCTTCCGGCGGGAGGCGCAGATCCTCGCCAGCCTCAGCCACCCCTCCATCCCCAAGATCTACGACTACTTCTCCGAAGGGGAACGCAGTTACCTGGTCCTGGAACTCATCCACGGCAAGGACCTGGAGACCCTCCTCAAGGAGTCCCAGGAGCCCCTGCCCGTGGAACTGGTGGTGGACTGGGCAGTCCAGGTCTGCGACGTCCTCACCTACCTCCACAGCGTCAAGCCCCATCCGGTCATCTTCCGCGACCTGAAACCCTCCAACATCATGCTGGACCAGCACCAGCACGTCATGCTCATCGATTTCGGCATCGCCAAGGTGTTCCAGGCGGGGCAGAAAGGGACCATGGTGGGGACCGAGGGGTACGCGCCCCCGGAACAGTACCGCGGCGCGGTGGACACGCGGGGCGACATCTACGCCCTCGGGGCGACGCTGCACCACCTCCTCACCCGCCAGGACCCCCGCCAGGAGCCCCCCTTCTCGTTCCACGAGCGGCCTATCCGCGCTGTGCATCCGGGCGTGTCGGAGGAACTGGAACGGGCCATCATGAAGGCTCTGGAGTACGAGGCGGACGCCCGGTACCAGACGGCCGAGGAGATGAAGCGGGCTCTGCTGGCCGCGCTGCGGCGTCCGACAACTCCTTCGGCCCCCTCCGCACCCGCGGTGCGCACCACGCCGGGCATCATGGCTGCCTGGGAGTTCCTCTGCGAGGACGAAATCCGCTCCACAGCCTGGGTGGAGGGCCAGGCCCTCTACGTTGGCTGCTACGACCACAACCTCTATGCCCTGGATGCCCGCACAGGCCAGTTCCTGTGGAAGTACGCCACCGAGGGAGGCGTGCCCTCGTCCCCAGCCCGCTGGAAGGACTCCGTCTTCGTGGGCTCCGAAGATGGGTCCGTCTACGCCATCCATGCCAACCGGGGCACCCTCCTCTGGACCTTCCGCACGGAGGGGCGGGTCCGCTCCTCCCCCCGGCTGGCCTACGAACACATCTTCATCGGCTCGGACGACGGCTACCTCTACGTCCTCAACGCGCTCACGGGCCGTCTGGCCTGGAAGGCCCGCGCCGTGGGCCCTGTGCGCTCCACCCCCCTGGTGGTGGAGGACACGGTCTTCTTCGGCTCGGAAGATGGCACCGTCTACGCCCTGGACGTGCGCACGGGGGAGACCCGGTGGCGCTTCCACACGGGCCTGGGGGTCACCTCGTCGCCGGCCCAGTTCGGGGACCTCATCCTCATCGGCTCCAAGGATCACCACGTCTACGCTCTGAACCGCAGGTCCGGCTGGGCGGTGTGGCGGTACCGAGCCCGCCACCACATCGTCTCCTCGCCCTGCGTATGGGAGGGGCGTGTCTTCATCGGCTGTGCCGACGGGAACCTGTACGCCCTGGATGCCGAGAGCGGCCGCTTCCTCTGGAAGTTCGCCACTGAGGGGCAGGTCACCTCGTCCCCCCGGGTGGCAGAGGGGGCGGTCTACTTCGGCTCGGTAGATGGGGCGGTCTACAGCGTGGACGCCAAGACGGGCAAGGTACGGTGGCAGTTCCAGACGGGCGGAGCGGTGGTCGCTTCCCCCACCATCGCCCACGGCCTGCTCTACATCGGCTCCACCGACCACAAGATGTACGCGCTGCCCCTGTAAGGGTGGCGGAGGTTTAGGAGAGGGAAGGGTCTCATGGCCGCTTCGGGGTTCTGGCAGTGGCTCCGGCGAGGGCGAGGCTCGCCCTCCGAGGGGGGAGGGGCCCGGCAGGCCCGCGAGGGGGAAAGGCCGCCCCAGGCGTACCTGGAGGTGGGGATAGCCTCCGACTCCGGAACCGTCCGTTCCCTCAACGAGGACTGTGTGGCCCTTCTGACCTTGCGGGTGGCTCAGGAGCGGGAACGGGGTCTCTTTCTCCTCGCCCTGGCCGATGGCATGGGAGGCCATGCCCACGGGGAGGTGGCCAGCCGGGTTGCCGTGGCCGCGGCCCTCTCCACCCTCGCCGCCTCGGCCCTGGTCCCCCTGGCCCTGCCTGCCGGCCCGACCGGAGGCGCGGGCGGGGCGTTGCGCGACCTCCTGGAGGAGGCGGTCCGTCGGGCAGACCAGGCCGTGCGGGAGCAGGCTCCCCAGGGAGGTACCACCCTGCTCCTCGCCCTGGTGGAGGGGATGCAGGTCTACCTGGCCCACGTGGGCGATTCTCGGGCCTATCTCATCCAGGGAGGGGTGGCGGAGCAACTGACCCGCGACCACTCTGTGGTGGGGAGGCTGGTGGAATTGGGTGAACTGGACCCGGAGCAGGCCAGGACCCACCCCCAGCGGAGCCTCCTCTACCGGGCCCTGGGCCAGGTGAGCCGGCTGGAGGTGGACTTCCTCTCCCGGTCCCTGGAGGGGGGGAGCGCGCTTCTTCTCTGCACCGATGGGCTATGGAGCCTCTTCTCCGATGCGGAACTGGCCGCGCGTGTGGAGGCTGCGCCTTCAGCCCAGGAAGCCTGCCGTGCCCTCGCTGCTGAGGCCAGGCAGCGAGGGGCCGAGGACAACGTGTCCCTCGCGGTGGTGAGGTCTGTTCTCCCAGCGACAGGGGGGAGGCCGTGAACCCTTCGGAAGAGCCCCAGGCCGATTTCTACGAAATCCTGGAACTGGACGAATCCGCCACGCTGGAAGAGGTCAAGCGGGCTTACCGCCGCCTGGTCCGCAAGGCCCACCCCGATGCCAACCTCAACGCCCAGACCGCGGCCCTCTTCCGCCAGGTCCAGGAGGCCTACGAGACGCTGCGTGATCCGGCGGCCCGGGCAGAGTACGACGCCAGGATGGAGGCTCAGCGGAGGAGCGCCCCCTTCACCCTGGAGGTAACCCTCAGCCAGGCGCTCCTGCCCTGCCGCCAGGAGCCACAGATGCTGTACGTCCTGGCCGAAGTGAGCGCCCGCGAGGAGGCCAAAGCCCCGCGCCAGAGCCTCAACCTTTGCCTCCTCATGGACAAGAGCAACTCCATGGCTGGCGAGCGGATAGAGCAGGCCATCGCCGCGGCCCTCAGCATCCTGGCCCAACTCTCCCCTGAGGATACGGTCTCCATCGTCGCCTTCAGCGACCGGGCCGAGGTCCTCGTCCCGCCCCAGAGCGGTGGAGACCCCACACTCCCGGCAGGGCGGCTCCGGAGCCTTGTGCCGGGCGGCGGGACCGAGATCGGCGAGGGGCTCGCGGCCGCGCTGGGGCTCCTGGCCAGGGCCTGGAGCCCGGGAGCCTTCAGCCACCTCTTCCTCCTCACCGATGGGTACACCTACGGCGACGAGGCGCGGTGCCTGCGGCTGGCCGAAGAGGCCCACCGCCAGGGAGTGGGCATCTCCACTCTGGGCATCGGCACGGCCTGGAACGAGGACCTCCTGGACCAGATCGCCCTTCGGAGTGGGGGCCTCTCGTTCTATGTGGAGCGGCCGTCGGAGATCGGTGCGGTCCTCACCGAGCATGTGCGGTGGCTTTCCTCCCTGGTCTGCCCCCATCTGGAGGCCCGGTGCTTCTTGGAGCCTGAGGTGTCCCTGGCAGGGGCCTTCCTGATCACCCCCCAGACGGCCCGCCTGGCCCCGGAAGGGGCCGATGCTTCCCTGCGGTTGGGAGGGCTGAGCTTCCATGCCCCCACCTCGTTCCTCCTGGAATGCCTGGTCTCCCCGTGCCCTCCGAGCCCCCGGCGGATGGGCACCCTTCAGGTGAAGGGCACCTTTGCGGAAGGGCAGGGCGGGTCTCCTCTGGTGGTGCGCGTGCCAGTGCGGGTGACCTTCCAGGATCCTCCCCTCTCGCCTTCCCTGGTGCCTCCCAAAGTGGTCTGGGCGGCGCGCAAGGCCAACCTGTTGAAACTGGAGGAGCAGGCCCGCCGGGACGTGGACCGGGGGTGGCACGAGCACGCCTCCCAAAGGCTGCGGGCCTTGGCCACCCAGATGCTGGACATGGGGGCGCCGGAACTCGCCCGCACCACCCTTCTGGAGGCGGACCAGGTCGCCGTCACAGGTAAGATGACACCCGAAGGCCAGAAGCGGGTCCATTACGGCACGCGCATGCTCCGTGCGCTGCCGCCGGGGGGAGGTCGCCCATGATCCGTTGCCCTTCCTGCGGGGCTGTTCACCCTTACAACACCCTTTTCTGCGACCAGTGTGGTGCGCGGCTCACGGGGTCGGGGCCGCTGGCCAGCACGGAGGAGATCGGCAACACCCACGCCAAGCTGCAGACGCCCGTCTCCCCTACGGAGCGGCCCGAAGCCCCCACCCACCTGATCCTGGTCCTGGGCCACGAGGAGATGGTGTTTCCCCTGCCCCTGGCCCGGAAGGTGGTCCTGGGGCGCTTTGACCCGGCGCGCAGGAAAGGGCCCGATGTGGACCTGGCCGCGCACCAGGCCTACGAGCGAGGCGTCTCGCGGCAGCACGCCGTCCTGTACCAGTCCGGCAATCGGTTCTATGTGGAGGACCTCTCCAGCCGCAACGGGACCTTCGTGAACGGGCAGCGCTTGGAGCCGTTCCAGGCCTGCCCGGTAGACCACGGCGACGAGATCCGGTTGGGGACGCTCCCCCTGGTCCTGCTCCTGCGCTGAAGAGGGGAGGGAGGACATGGCCTACACAGTGGTCATCCACCTGCACAACGAAGACCCCATCCTGGCCGAGATGGATGAACTGCCCAAGCCCCAGGATACCAACGTGATCGTCACCAACCCGCGGCGGCGCGATGGCAAGCAGGTCCAGTACCTGGACCCGCAGGCGGTCAAGGTCATCTTCCCCTGGACGCGCATCACGTTTATAGAGGTCTTCCCCAGCGCAGAAGAGGGTGCGGAACTGGTGGAGTTCTTCCGCGAGTAGGTCGGAGACGAAAACGCTCCGCAGGTCTGGGGCCTGCGGAGCGCGTTTTTCCGGGCGAGGGGTCTCTCAGACCCCCAGGAGTTCCCGTGCTTTCTCCACCGCGGCGGAGGCGTTGGGGGCGTAGCCATCGGCCCCGATCTCGTCGGCGAAGCGCTGGGTGACCGGCGCGCCGCCCACCATCACCTTGACGGACTCCCGCAGGCCCGCTTCTTTGAGGGCGGCGATCACGTTGGGCATCTCCGTCATGGTGGTCGTCAGCAGGGCCGACATGCCGACGATCTTGGCGTTGTGCTCCTTCGCCGCCTCCACAAACTTCTCTGGTGGGACGTCGGTCCCCAGGTCCACCACCTGGAACCCGGCCCCTTCCATCATCATGCCCACCAGGTTCTTGCCGATGTCGTGGAGGTCCCCCCGCACGGTCCCCAGGACCACCGTCCCCTTGGAGTGGGACTCGGCCTCCGTCAGCAGGGGGCGCAGGATGTTCATCCCCGCGTGCATGGCCCGAGCGGCGATGAGCACCTCGGGCACGAAGAGGATGCCATCGCGGAAGTCGCGCCCTACCGCGTCCATCCCGACGATCATCCCCTGGTTCAGGATCTCCTCGGGGCTCAGCCCTGCGTCCAGGGCTTCCTTCGTGAGGGCGACCACCGCCTCCGCGTTCCCGTTGTAGATCTCCTTGGCCAGCCGTTCCAGCACGTCCATTGTCTGACTCCTTCCTGGGGAAAAGCGAATGCTCGTACTGCCCCACTTGTGGCATGGGGCCATTATACACGGCTCCGGTCAGATGTCAAAGCCTCGGCCGGGCGGAAGCAGGGCAAGAGGGAAGGCTATAACCGCTCTTCCCAGCGCTACGGTCTGCCGCGCCAGAAGGCTGTCAGAGTTCTATAGGGATGAGACAGCCCTGGGGCGGAAGTGCCCGTCCCCTCGCGCGTTCAGGGGACACCGCCAAGGACGGGAGGGCACAGAGAGTCCTTTAAGGAATTCCTCTCTGCGTTCTCCGTGCGCTTTGTGGTGCCCTTCGGCCCCCAGGGGTGCACGGTTGCACGCCCGGGGTTCACTCCACGAACTCGTCCAGGCCCAGGCGCCGGAGCGTGACTGGGGTGGGGCGGCCATCTGCGTCCCAGCCCCGCAGGCGGTAGTACCCCTCCAGCATGAGGTCCAGGTCCGGCAGGACCCCCGCCGAGCCGCCCGTGGGCCGCGGCTCGGTGAGCATCCGCCGCGGGAGGGTGTCGTCCTCGCGGGAGATGCCGTAGCGCAGGTTGATGAGGCGCTTCAGGTTGAAGAGGCGCTCCCCCGTCCGCAGAAGGTCCTGCGAGGACCAGTCCCACCCCGTCGCCAGGCACAGGAGGCCCGCAATCCGGTCCGGCCCCACCAGCCCCTTGATGATGAACTTGCACAGGCCCAGGGGGTTGAAGGTGGCCACGTAGTTCTGGTGATCGTAGACGACGCGCTCCTTGCCGCGGCTATCGTGGCGGTTGTAGGGGCCTTTGGTGTCAATCTCCGGGATCATCACCCCGTACCCCGGCCAGTAGGAAATGGACTCCAGGTGGCAGGCGCCGCGGTTGGCTGTGGCGTAGTTCAGGCCCATGTCCACGAAGCCGCGGGGGTCGTGGTACGGAAGTTCCATCCCTTTCACGTGGATGGCGAAGGCCTCTGCCGCCGGCCCCAACTGCGCCGCGGCGCGCCGCACCCCCTCCCCCAGAAGGGCACCGACCCCCTCGCGGTAGGCGATGCGCCGCACCAGTTCCATGGCTGCCTCGGCGTTGCCCCAGGTCAGTTCCAGGCCGTCGGTGTCCTGGGGCCGGAGAAGCCCTTTCTCCCAGGCCTCCATGGCGAAGGCGATGACGCCGGAGGTGGAGATGGTGTCCAGGCCCAGGCGGTTGCAGAGGTCGTTGAGCCGGACCACGGCCGGGAGGCTCCCGATGGTCAGGTTGCCACCGAAGCCGGCCATGGTCTCGTACTCCGGCCCGTGGCCGCGCACCCCGGCGTAGGGGCCTTCGGTGAGGGCCACCACCTTGCCGCACCCGATGGGGCAGGCAAAGCAGTGGGAGTGCCGCACGAAGATGGTCTCTGCCAGGCGCTGGCCCGAGACCTCCTGGACGCCGTCCCAGTTCCCCAGTCGCCAGTTCTGGATGGGCAGGTCCCCCACCCGCTCGGCGCCGGGCATCCCGCCGGCCGTGCCCAGTTGGCTCATGGCCACGGAGTTGGCTTTGATCCACTCGTTGGCCTCGCGGACCGCCTTGCGGAACCCCTCCGGGTCGTAGTAGGAGGGTTTCTCCTCGCCTCGCACGACGATGGCCTTCAGGCGCTTGGAGCCCAGGACCGCGCCCATGCCTCCACGTCCCGCCGAGCGGGTGTGCTCTGGGGCGCAGCTCTGCGCGCTGGCGATGCGCACCAGGTTCTCGCCGGCCGGCCCGATGCCCAGCACCTGGGCTTTAGGGTCCGTCTCCTCGTAGAGGAGGGTCGCGGTCTCAAACAGGTCCTTCCCCCACAGGTGCTTCGCCGAGCGGAGTTCCACCGTGCCGGTCCGCCCATCCACCCACAGGTAGACCGGCTCTGGCGCCGCACCGGTGACCACCAGGCCGTCGTAGCCGGCGAAGCGCAGTTCGGCCCCCCAGTGGCCCCCCATGTTGGATTCGTTCCAGATCCCTGTGAGGGGCGACCGCCCGCAGAGGGAGGTGCGGCAGCCGGTGGGGGCGAAGGTCCCCGTGAGGAGGCCGTTGAAGATGTAGAGGGGGCTTGCCGGGTCCAGGGCGTCCAGGGCCGGGTCGGCCACCCGGGCGAAGAAGTAGGCCGCCAGGCCGCTCCCCAGGAGGTACTTCTCCAGGAGGGCCTCGTCCAACGCTTCCGTCCAGGTCTTGCCTGCCGTCAGGTCCACATGGAGCAATGTGCCCGCGTTCACCTTGGCCATGTCGTCACCTCCTCGTCTTTCTCACACCACGCCCTCGGTCCGCAGGGCGGCGATCTCCTCCGGCGTGTAGCCGATCTCCTGGAGCACCTCGTCGGTGTGCTCGCCCAGCATGGGCGGCGGCCTGCGGTAAGTCGGAGGGGTCGCCGAAAGGTGCAGCGGGTTCCCCAGGGAGCGCACCTTGCCCGCCCGCGGGTGGTCCAGTTCCACCACCATGC
>JBMFPD010000137.1:0-8319 GCA_049969295.1 Anaerolineae bacterium
CAATGGCCTCACCTTCCTGAGCCTGGTCCTCATGTGGCTGCGCCTCCACGGGGTGGAGACACCTGTCACCTTCCAGACCGATTGGGGGGAGGAGTTCGGAGGCGACAACCCTCAGCACATCCACTCCCTGGAGGAGCGCTTCCTGGAACCGCTCCAGGGCTCCCTGCGTCGGTATCCCAAGGGCCGCAAGGAGTACAACGGTCGGGTGGAACGCAGCCATCGGGCTGACGATGAGGAGTTCTACCGCCCCTACCTGTTGCACATCCACACCACCGAGGAACTCCTGGCCGCCGCCGCCCAGTGGGTCTACTTCTACAACGTGGTGCGACCGCACTTCGGCCACGGCATGGATGGGAAACCCCCCTTGACCTTCTTGCGCTCTCTGGAGGAGGGGCAGTACAATGGACCCGACACCATTGCCCTGTTCCCACCCATCTTGTTGGACCTCATCAGCTCAGGCTTCTTCCTCGCCTGTGACCCAGAGGATGGTAACGATCTATTGGCCCATTACAGCCGCTGGGCCTCAGCCCACGGCACGCGGCCCCTGCCCCTCTCCCGGCGATTTGACAACGGGCCCCCCTTCGGGTAGCATTCCCCCTGACCCCGCGGCCCAGGGCCGCGCCCAGGACGTGAGCCATGATCGTCGCCATCGGAAACCCTGTGTACGATGAAATCCAGACGCCCTTCGTGCGCACGGAGGCACGGGTCCTCTCCGGGTGCTCCACCAACGCCTGCCTGGTGCTGCGCAAACTGGGCTACAAAGACGTCTGCCTGGTGGGGAACATCGGGCCAGACTTCCGCGAACCCTTTGAACGGGACATGGCCCGCTTCGGCCTGGCCTACGAGGTGCGCCTCTCGCCCCAGACGGGCGGCTTCCGCCTTGTCTACAACCACACAGGGGACCGCACCCTGGACGTGCTGGGGGTGGCCGGGCCCGTCCGCCATCTGCCGACGCGGTGGGAAGGGGTGGAGTTCGTCCTCTTCGGCCCCATCCTGCAGGAGGTGGACCTGGACCTCATCCGCCAGGTGCGGGAGCGGACGGACGCGCCCCTCTTCCTGGACCCCCAGGGCCTGCTGCGGGAGCAGGTCGGGGGGCGCATTGTGCACCGCCCCCACCCCCAGATGGCGGAGATCGTGCCCCTGTTCCACGTGGTCAAGGCCAACGAGCACGAGGCCGAGGTCATGACCGGCATCCACCCCCGCAGGGACCCCCACGGGGCGGTCCAGGCCATCTACGACATGGGGTGTGCCATGGCCATCGTCACCCTGGCGGAGGCCGGGTCCGTGGTCTACGACGGGCGGACCTTCTACGACATCCCTGCCTACGCTACGGTGGCCCGGGACCCCACCGGCGCTGGCGATTCCTACGCGGGTGCGTTCATCTACCGCTACCTGCAGACCGAACACCCTCTGGAGAACCTGTGGTCCATCGCCTGTTTCGCCTCAGCCGTGGCCTCGGTGATGGTGGAATACACCGGCCCGGACTTCCCCCTGACCCTGGAGGAGGCGGAACGGCGCACGCAGGTCCTCCTGAGCCAGAGAGATTGAGGGAGGTACACGTCCATGCTCTCACGGTTCCGCGGGTTCTACGAGAAGGCCACGCTCCCTTTGGGAAGGGCGTGCCTGCGCCTGGGCCTCACGCCAGATTTCTGGACCTTCTTCAGCATCCTATCCAGCGTGGTGGCCGCGGCCATGCTGGCCCAGGGGCGCTGGTTCTGGGGCCTGCTCCTGGTCCTGGCCACCGACCTCACGGACATGCTGGACGGAGCCGCAGCGCGCGCCCGGGGCACCCCCACCCGCTTCGGCACGGTCCTGGACCACGTATGCGACCGCTACGCCGAGTTCATCATCCTGGGAGGGCTCATGGCCAGCGGCCAGGTGGACGTGCTCCTCATCTTCTTCGCCGCCACAGGGATGGTCATGGCCAGTTACGTGCGGGCCAAGGCGGAATCGGTGGACCACGGCCTGACCTGCACGGTGGGCCTGGCCGGGCGGCAGGAGAAACTGATCCTCCTGATGGTAGGCCTGGGCGTCCAGGCCTTCGGCTGGCTGGACACGGGCATCGCCTGGGCCCTGGCCATCATCGGGGTGGTGTCGCACATCACGGCGGTCCAGCGGCTCCTCTACAGCCGCAGGAGCCTCCTGGTCGCCAGCCCTCAACGGGGGGAGTTCCTGGGGCTGGACCACAGCGGGTCTTGAAGCATTCTGAGGAGCGAGGTACGGAGGGTGCAAACGCAGGGACGCAGCGGCGCTGCGTCCCTGCCGACCGCACTGCATGCCGCACTCCAGACGGTTTTCTTTGGAGCGCAGCATCGGGGCCAGCCCCGGTCGGAGGAGCAGAAGGGGGCACACGGTGCCGGCAGAGTGCCACGACGCCATCGTCGCTCAAGAGGTGAGCAAGCGGTTCGGCGACTTCCAGGCCCTGCGGGGCCTTTCCTTCTCCCTGCGCCGGGGCGAAGTGCTGGCCCTCCTGGGGCCGAACGGCGCGGGCAAGACCACCATGGTCCGCCTTGTCGCGTCCCTTCTCAGGCCTTCAGAAGGGCGCATCCAGGTCTTCGGCTACGACACCGTCCAGCAGGCCGCAGAGGTGCGGCGCCGGGTGGGGCTCCTCACGGAAGCCCCCGGCCTCTACGCCCGCATGCGGGCCGAAGAGTACCTGGCCTTCTTCGGACGCCTCTACGGCATGGCCTCGGAGCGGCTGGCAGAGGAGATCCCCCTGTGGCTCAGGCGGCTCGGCCTGTGGGAGGCCCGGCACCTCCGCCTGGGGGAGTACTCCAAGGGCATGCGCCAGAAACTGGCCCTGATCAGGGCGCTCCTGCACCGGGCCCCCCTCCTCCTCCTGGACGAACCGACCTCCGCCCTGGACCCGGCCTGGACCCACCGGGTGCACGGCATCATCCGCGAACTGCGGGACCAGGGGCACGCAGTGGTCGTCTGCACCCACAACCTGGCCGAGGCCCAGGCCCTGGCCGACCGGGTGCTGGTCCTCAAAGGCGGCCAGGCCGTCCTGGAGGCACGGGTGCAGGACCTGCAGACGACTTCGTCCCAGCGCAGGCTGATGGACCTGCGCCTGGCCCGGCCCGTGGAGGGCCTGGGGGGCCTCCTTTCCCGGTGGGTGGAGGTGGAGAGCGCGGGGCAGGACTGGGCCCGCTTCTGGACGGAGGACCCGGCCCAGACGAACCCGTCCCTCCTCCAGCACCTCACGGCGCAGGGCATCCCCGTGGTGACCCTCTCTGAGGTCCACCGGAGCCTGGAGGAGGTGTACCTCCGGGTGATGGGCCTGGAGGCCGAGGAGGCGCACCATGAAGGAGCGTGAGGCGCTCCTGGAACAGGCTCGCCTGGCCTGGCTCGTGGCCCGGCGGGAGGCGCGGGACAACCTGCAGGATTGGCGCATCCTCGCGCCCATCCTGATCCTCACCTTGGTGTTCCCCTTCCTGATGAACATCACCGCCCGGGTCGCCACCGACTTCGTGGAGCGGTACGGCGCGCCCATCATCGGCACGCGCATCATCCCCTTCCTCCTGATGATCGTGGGCTTCTTCCCCATCTCCTTCTCGCTGGTCATCGCTCTGGAGTCGTTCGCTGGGGAACGGGAACGCTTGAGCCTGGAACCGCTCCTGGCGACCCCGATTTCCGACGCCGCGCTGTACCTGGGGAAGGTGCTGGCCTCCCTGGTCCTCCCCCTGGTGGCCAGCCTGCTGGGCATCGGCGTCTACCTGGGGAGCCTGTGGATCTCCATCGGGTACGTGCCGCCAGGGGTGCTCCTCGCGCAGGTCCTCCTCCTCACGGCGATGGAGGCCCTGGTCATGGTCAGCGCGGCCGTGGTCATCTCCAGCCACACGACGAGCGTCCGCGCCGCCAACCTGCTGGCCAGTTTCGTCATCATCCCTGTGGCCCTCCTGGTGCAGGCAGAGAGCGCGGTGATGTTCTGGGGCCAATATGAGGTGCTCTGGTGGATCGCCGCGGGCCTCCTCGTGGTGGATGGGCTCCTCGTGCGGACGGGAGTCCAGGTCTTCAACCGCGAAGAACTCCTCTCAGGCGAGGCGGCCTCCCTGAGCCTGCGCGGGATCGGGGTCCGCTTCTGGGGGCTCTGCGTGGGGCCCGTGCGGGAGGCCTGGCAGCGAGGGCAGGGCCCTGCGTGGCGGCGGGTCCTGGGCACCGTGGTGTGGTTCTACGGGGAGCATCTGCCGTCCCTGGTGCGGGAGAACTGGCTGGCCCTGGCGACTTCCCTCGTGGCCATGGCCGCGGCGGGCGCTCTGGGATGGGCCTACGCCCACCAGTACCCCTTGCCGGCCGGAGCCCTCCAGTTCGGGAACTTCTCCCCAGAGTCCCTGGAAATCCCCGTGGGCTCGGGGATCCTCCCTCCGCTGGAGCCGCTGTCCATCTTCGTGCACAACGCGCGGGCCCTGACCCTGGGGGCTGTGGGGGCACCCCTTTCCTTCGGCGCCGCGCCCCTGCTCCTGGCCATGCTGCCCATGGCCCTGATAGGCTTCTTCGCCGGGGAGGTGGCCCTGGCAGGGCAGGCCCCGGGGACCTTCCTCCTGGCCTTCGTCCTCCCTCACGGGGCCCTGGAGATCCCGGCAGCGTGGCTGGCCTACGCCCTTGCCCTGCGGATGGGGCTTGCCGTCGTCTCACCAGGCAGGGAGAGGGGCGGACTCCTCAGGGCCCTGGCGGATTTCCTGCGGGTCTTCGTCCTGGTGGTGCTACCGCTCCTCCTCCTGGCCGCGTGGGTGGAGGCGCGGATCACGCCGCAGGTCGTCCTCCAGATCTACGGGGCGGGGTAGACAAAAAAGGACGGAGGCACCACACCGATGCCTCCGTTCCTGCTCCAGAACGTGGGATAGGGCCTGGGCCTACTTCCGCGGGTGGTTGGGGTCGGGCACGCAGGCATCCACCGGGCACACGCTCGCGCACTGGGGCTCGTCGTAGTAGCCAACGCACTCCACGCAGGTCTCCCAGTTGATGACGTAGATCCCCTGGTCGCCCTCGCTGATGGAGTTGGTGGGGCACCCGGCCTCGCAAGCGCCGCAGGCGATGCAGTCCTCGGTAATCATGTACGCCATTTCTGTGACCTCCCTCTCTTTCTGAACACAAGGTGGGCGCGTCCAACTGGGCGCATTATACTGCGACCCCCCGAAACGCGCAAACCGAACCGTCAGGCGGCCCGGCGATGCGTGGAGACCTCACCCCCTCCCCCTGAGCCCCCTTCCCCTCTCCGCTCGGAGAGGGGAAGGGGTTGGGGGATGAGGAGAGGTCTGGAGGCTCCCCTTAGAAGAACGTCCGCGCCAGGTCGTAGAGCTCCAGGTCCACGGTCTTGAGGCGGGACATGGCCTCCTTCAGGGGCACGGAGACGATCTTGTTCCCCTGGAGGGCCGACATGACGCCGAAGGTCCCCTCGTGGGCCAGGTCGGCCGCCTTGACGCCCAGCCGGGTGGCCAGCACGCGGTCGAAGACCGTGGGCGACCCGCCCCGCTGCAGGTGCCCCAGGACCACCGAGCGGCTCTCAAACCCGGTCCGCCGCTCAATCTCGCGGGCCACCGTCTCGGCGATGCCCCGCCGGTCCAGGCGCACATGGCCGAACTCGTCCTTGGCGCCCAGTTCTTTCTCGTCGTAGGTGATCTCTTCTATGTCCGCGCCTTCGGAAACGACGATGATGCTGAAGGTCTTGCCCCGCTGCCAGCGCCAGCGGACGTGGGCCGCGACCTCATCCAGGCTGCTCTTGACCTCGGGGATGAGGATCATGTCGGCCCCGCCGGCCAGACCGCCCACCACCGCCACCCAGCCGGCGTGCCGGCCCATGACCTCCACCACCAGCGCCCGGTGGTGCGAACTGGCTGTGGTGTGCAGTTTGTCCAGGGCGTCGGCCACCGTGGTCACCGCAGTGTCAAAGCCGATGGTGTAATCCGTGCCGTAGACGTCGTTGTCCATCGTCTTGGGCACGCCCACCACCGGCACCCCCATCTCCGAGAACTTGTTGGCCACGCCCAGGGTGTCCTCCCCGCCGATGGGGATGATGACGTCCAGTTTGAACTTGCGGATGTTATCCAGGACCTTCTGGACGTTGGCCTCGGATTTGAAGGGGTTGGTGCGGGAAGCCCCCAGGATGGTGCCCCCCACGTGCAGGATGCCGGAGACCATCTGCTCCGTCATGGGTGCGACGTTGCCCACGATGAGCCCTTCCCATCCGTTGCGGATGGCCATGACCTCGTGCCCGTGCTCCCAGGAGCGCCGGGTCACCGCCCGGATCGCCGCGTTGAGCCCAGGGACATCCCCTCCTCCTGTCAGAATCCCGATCCTCATGGTCTCCTCCCGTCTATCGCTCTGCCTTCTGATCTCACCCATGGCTGCACTGCTCTCACAGGCGCAGGGGACGATCGTGCACCGCCCCTACGCCTTCTCCCCCGAACCCTCTCAACCCGTGTCACGGGGAGCGGGCTGGGGGAAGGGCTCGCAGCCGCTCCGTTGCAAAGCCACTGTGGTCCAGCACCAGAAAGGGCGCATAGGGGAACCCCGGACATAAAAAGGAGGACAAGGGTCTGAGGACGCCCTTGTCCCCCGGGACCTCTTCTGTTCCGAAGGCCTGTCTCCTCCACACCTCCCTCGGAACGGCTCGCGGGACCTCACCCCGTCGTCCGCTGGAAGACCAGGTAGAAACTGGTGTGGATGGTCCAGTTGGGCAGTTCCGGGGTGCCCAGGCCCATGCCCAGGACCTTGTCGCTGGGCAACCCATCCACGTAGAGGTCGTAGGCGCCCAGCACCGTGTACATCTGGAAGTTGCAGGAGAACTCCGGCTCTGGTTTATCCTCCGTCTTGATCACCACTTGCCCGTCGTGCCACCGCACCACCACCGGCTGGCCGATGATGCGCTGGCCGTTCTCGTCCAGGACGTTCACGTAGATGTGATGCTTGCCCTGGGATTCCTGCTCATTGGCCCAGCGGGCCTCCACGAGGCGCCAGTAGAGCTGGCCCGGGGCCGCCGCTGCAGGCTCCACCCGCACGCCCAGGAGATCCAGCCGGCCATCCCACTTGCGTGGCGGCAAGGCCGGCGCAGCAGCCGCCATCAGGGCAGGCTCCGTCGGCTGGGGCTGTGGCGTGGCCGTGGGGGGCACCGGGGTGGGCGTGGGCGGGATCACCTCGGCCAGGGCGATCCGCTCCGCTGCCCCACGCACCTCCACATAGTCCTCGGAGACCCAACCCTCCCGGCCGCCGAAGTCAATGAGGTACCAGCCCGTGCCCGAGGCAGCGAGGATCTCGTACTGCTCCCCTTGAAGCACCTGGCCGATGCGGTCGTAGACGACGCCCGGCCCCGAACGCACGTTCAGCGTCTCGGACGTGACCACGCAGAAGGGGGCCACCTCCGACGTGGGGGTGGGCTGGGCCTCGGTGGGCGCGGGCGCCACCGCCTCTGGGGCCTCCGGCTTCCCCCCACCGATGACCACCACTGGCTCCTCCACCTGCGGGACCGGGGCCTGGACCTCGGGCGTTTGGGCCTGGGCCATGGGCGCGGCCATGGCCACTGGAGCCTCGGCCACGGCGGGCGCGTTCACCGGGGCCGGAGCCACAAGGGGCGGCGTCTGGGTCAGGGCGAGGCGCGCCGCGTTCTGGGCCTGCACCGTCCTGGCCGAAAGGGAGGAGACGAGCATCGCGGGGACGCTGATGCCGCACAGCCAGGCCAGGAGGAGCAGGACCGCGGCCAGGCGCAACTTGGTCGCCGCCGAACACTCGCCAAACCAGGCCGCCGTATCCTGGGCCATCTGCTGGAGCCGCTGCAGCGCCCCCAGGACGGACCGCTGGAGGCCAAAGGCCGGCGTGGGCCGCCGCACAGGGCGGGCGGTCGGGGCCACGGGGGACACCCGTCGCTCAGGCAGGGAGGCAGGCACGCGCCTGGCCCCCTGCCGGGTGAGGGCGATCTGGGTCAGCCGCTCCGTGGTGGCGTGCAGGCGTTCGCTCAGAGCCTGGCTGAGGGCGATGGCCACAGTGGGGTACTGGAGCAGGAGCCCGTCAAAGTCCTCTTTGCGCAGGCTCCAGAGTTCCAGGTCCGTGGCAGCGCGAACGGTGGCCGACCGGACCGAACCGGTGAGGAGGGCCATCTCGCCGAAGAAGTCCCCATCCCGCAGGGTGGCCAGGGGCACCTCCTCGCCATCCACCAGGACCACCACCTCGGCCTGGCCGGCCTCAATGAACCACATCCGATCGGCTTCCTCGCCCTCCCGGCAGATGACCTCGCCCCGGCGGAAGACCTCAGGGGTCAGTTTCCGGTTCAGGTCCTCCAGTTGCGAAGTGCTCAAACCGCGGAAGAGAGGGATGCGGCCCAGATGG